>JBBREW010000060.1:0-10156 GCA_038225335.1 Rhodobacterales bacterium | reverse complement strand
CCCGCGCCGCCCGTCCGGATGCGGTTCGGACGTGGTGACGAATGTCACATCCTCGCCGCTGGCGCGCAGGCGGGCATCAAGGGCCGCAACGACGGCCTGCTGGGCGGGTCCCCCACAACGCGCCCAGACGACCGCCTCCATGCCTGCTGCCCCGCCGCGTCAGACAGACAGTTCTTCGGTCGCCGATGCCGCTGCACCTTCGTCCCGCAGGCGGTGGATATGCGCGATGAAATAGCGTGTATGCGCGTCGTCCACCGTGCGCTGGGCATTCGCTTTCCACGCATTGTAGGCAGAGGCATAGTCCGGGAACATGCCCACGACGTGAATGTCCTTTACATCGCGAAAGACATTCTTTGTCGGGTCGATCAGTTCTCCGCCGAAAACAAGGTGCAAGCGTTGGGTCATGGCTGGTGATCCTTGGTCAGGGTGATGTCATCCGCGTTCCTACCGCAGGCAACGGGGGCGTGACAACCACGGCAAGCGGCCGGGGTGCGGTCTGCATAACCCTGAGCGCCTTAAGGGCAGGTGGATCACGTCACGCACGACGGGTCAGGTCAGGCCAGCGCCGCCCGCAAGGCCCCGTGCACGGCACCCGCTGCCACCACACCGTCCACCTGCGGATGCGGGTTGTTGAACCGCAACGCCTGCCCGGTCCGGTCGGTCGCGGTGCCCTGCGCCTCTGCCACGATCAGACTGCCGGCGGCGATGTCCCATTCCCAGGACGGGCGCAGCGTCAGCATGGCGTCAAACCGCCCTTCGGCCACAAGGCACAGGCGATAGGCCAGCGACGACCGGAAACCCTTGGAAAACGGCGGCACGAACCCACCTTTCCAGCGGTCAGGGGCAAGGTTGGGTTTCGTGGTCAGCACATGCGCCAAGGCGAGTTCAGTCACGCCTGTCACCCGCAAAGGCGCGCCGTTCAGCGTGGCCCCGCCCCCCAGCGTCGCGGCATAGATCAACCCACGGGCGGGCAGCGAGACCACCCCCGCCACCACCCGCCCGCCTTCGGTCACGGCCAGCGCATGCGCCCAGTCGCGACTGTGGTCGATAAACGCGCGGGTGCCGTCGATGGGGTCGATGATGAATTGCCGCGCCGTCGCCAGCCGGTCACCGTTGTCGGGGCTTTCTTCGGACAACCAGCCATAGGCGGGCCTTGCGCGGCGCAGGGTGTCGGTCAGCATGGTGTTGACCGCCAGATCCGCCTCTGTCACCGGGCCTTGGTCGGCGTCCTTTTGCCAGACCTGCGGTGCGCGGCCAAAGTATCCCATCGCGATCCGGCCTGCGGCCTGCGCTGCGTCCAGCAACAGCGCAAGGTCAGTCGCCGGCAAGGGTCATCCCTTCGACCAGAAGCGACGGCACGACCCGGCTCAGATGCGGTTGGGCGTCATTGGCGGCGATCATGCCGCGCCACATGTCGCGCAGATTGCCCGCGATTGTGCATTCGTTCACCGCATGCGTAATCTCGCCGTTCACGACCCAGAACCCGGCGGCACCGCGGGAATAATCGCCGGTATTGGGATTGATCGTGGACCCGATCATGGATGTGACCAGCAACCCGGTGCCCATCTGCGCCAGCAGATCAGCGCGGCTTGCATCGCCTTGGGTCAGGGCCAGATTGGTGACGCCGGGCTGCGGCGGCGCCGATGTGCCGCGCGACGCATTGCCGGTGGATGCCATGCCCAGCTTGCGCCCGGTGGCAAGGTCCAGCGTCCAGCCTGTCAACACACCGTTGTCGATCAAGGCGCGGGTCTGCGTCGGCAAGCCTTCGGCATCGAACAGCTTTGACGCAAAGGCACGCGGGCGGTGCGGGTCCTCGATCAGGCTCATCCCGTCGGGCAGGATCTGTTGCCCCAGACTGTCGCGCAGAAATGACGCGCCACGGGCAATGGCGCTGCCGTTGATCGCCTGCACCAGATGCCCGATCAGCGACGATGCCACCCGTTCATCGAACAGCACGGGATAGGCCCCCGTCTTGGGCCGCCGCGCACCGGACCGGGCGACCGCCCGTTCCGCCGCCAGACGACCGATGTCTTCGGGGCTGCGCATGTCGGACTGGAAAATGCGGCTGTCATAGTCGTAATCCCGTTCCATCCCGGTGCCCGTGCCGCTGATGGCGACGCAGGACAGGCCGATGTCGCTGCGCGCATAGCTGCCGGAAAACCCGTTCGATTGCGACAGATACACCTGCCGCCGCGCATAACCCGCGCTGGTTTCCGAGACCTGAGAGATGCCGGGATTGGCCTGCGCCGCGGCTTCTGCCCGCAACGCCGCATCCTGAAGGTCCGCGGGCAGCGGTTCATCCGCCGGATCGCACATTTGCAACCGGTCGCTGTCGGTGTCGGTGGCAAGGTCGGCGCGGTCAGCCAGACCCACGGTCGGGTCCTCTGGTGCTTCGCGGGCCATGGCCACGGCACGTTCGGCCATCGCCGCGATGGCATCCGGCCTGCTGTCGGACGATGACACACAAGCCTGCCTGCGCCCGAGCAACAGGCGCAGCCCGATATCGACACCCTCGGACCGTTCCGCCTTTTCCAGCGCGCCCTGCCGCACGTCGATGGCGATAGAGGTGCCTTCGACGGCGATCGCATCGGCATCGGTGGCCCCGGCGCGGCGGGCCGCGTCAAGGATCTGCTGGGTCAGTGCGGCAAGGTCGGTCATGGTCTGGGTCTTCCTGATGGGATGCCGTTCAGGTAGTCCCCTCAGGACCGCCGTGCAAGATATAGAGCCGCGCGGCAGGTCAGCGGATACGCTGACCGTTGGCTGTCACCTCGCCTGCCGGATTGATGGCGATGACCGACTGCACCGCATCATCGCCCGTGGGCGTCGCGAACATGCCCAGCATCATGCGGCCCATCATGGCCTGATCCGCTGGCACCAGACCCATGGCGATCAGCTGATCCACTAGTCCGTTGATCCCGGTGGCGTTCAGCGTGATCTGGCCTTCGGGGCGGGGCATGCCCGGAAAGGTCGTGGTGTCCGCATTGTCAAAGGTGAAATCGCCGGTACCGTCCACCGACAGCCCCACCGCATCAATCGTCAACTCGTTCAAGGTCAGGCTTTGCAGGGTGCCGGGAAATCCGGGGGCCATCGCCATCGCCTCTGCGGCGGCAGGGTCCATCACGGCCACATCCAGCTGCGCTTCGCCCGACACATCCAGACGAATGGTCGCGGGATCGCGGGACAAGGCGGCGGTGGGATCGAACATCGCCCAGATTTCGTCGTTCACCGTCACCTCTGACAGGTCCATCAATAGGCGGAACGGGGCCGGGGTATCGGTCGGGACCAAGGGTGTGGTCAGGCCAAAGCCATAGGATGCAGCCGACAGCTGCAGCGGAAAAGGCATTTCGCTGCCGGTCAGCGACGCCGCCACATCGGTCACGCCGCCTTCATAGGTAATGCCCTGCGGGCCGATCCCGAAATTCAGGTTGCTGGGACCGGTGGTCGATGTGCCGTCCATCGACATCGGCCCACCGACCGAAATGATATAGGCCGCTGTCCCGCTGGTATAGGTGCCGGCGGCGGTATAATCGCCGCTGAACACCGCGACCGGATCGCTGAAATCCATGTCGGCGGGCGCGCTGCTTGTGCCTTCGGTCACGATGCCGTCAATCTTGCCCGACAGCATCAGCGTCGATGTATCCGGCGTGGTCACATCGGCCAGCAGATCGACCGATGTCACCGCAATCGCGTATTGGCTGTCGCGCATCTCTCCTGTCACGGCCGAGGTGGTCCCCGTCACCCCGTTCAGTGTCAGGCGCATGTCGCCGGTCATATCGCCGTCGGGCGATGTCAGGCTGTCGATGCTGAACACATACCGGTCGGCGGCGATGTCATAGGCCAGATCCTCTGGCGTGCCGCTGGCGGTCACGACGGCCCCGGTCTGGGTCAGGGTTGCCGCCAGTTCCATGCCGTCGTCGGCCACGACCGTCATCGGCAGCGTCTGTGTGGATGTCACATCCACCGTGCCATCGGTCTGCCCGGTAAAGACGATCTGCGGAATGGTCAGGGTCAGCGTCGTGCCGTCGGCGGCGCTGGTCAGGACCAGATCGGTCACGGTGACCGTATTGCCGCTGTCGGCGATGTCGCCGGTGGTCAGGGTGCCGTCACCGATATAATCGGTCACATCGGACTGCCACGCCGACCAGACCTGCTGGGCGGTCACATCGGCAAAGGCGGCAGGGGCGGCTATCAAAGCGGACAGGCAGACACCGGCACGCAAGGTCAGGGTGGTTGTCATCGAATTGATCCTTTTGCGACGAAGGGCGTCGGCGGCGTATCCCTTGCCGTTCCCGCCCAAGTGGGGAAATCTGCAATAACGCTAAAGCGTCTCGTGCAGGATCGAAAGGGAGTGAAATGAAAAACTTTGATATGACAGGCAAGACCGTGCTCGTCTCTGGGGCAAGCAAGGGGATCGGGGCGGCAGCCGTCCGGGCCTTTGCCGCTGCGGGGGCCAATGTCACACTCGTCGCGCGGTCGCGGGACAGCATCGCCGCCCTTGCCGCAGAGATCGGCGCAAAGGCGCTGGCGATCCCCTGCGACGTGTCCCGCGCGGCAGAGGTGGAACAGGCGGTCGCGGCCACCATCCGCACATTCGGCCGGATCGACGTGATCATCAACAACGCCGGGGTGATCGACCCGATCGGCGCATTGGCCCAGACCGATATCGAAGCCTGGGGAAAATCCATCGACATCAACCTGAAAGGCGTGATGCACGGGATGCGGGCCGCCCTGCCGCCGATGATCGCCCAAGGCAGCGGCACGATCATCACCGTGTCGTCGGGCGCGGCCCACAACCCCCTCGAAGGCTGGTCCGCCTACTGTTCCGGCAAGGCGGGTGCCTATATGCTGACCCGCGTGGCCGACCGGGAAAACCGGGGCAAGGGTTTGCGCATCCTTGGCCTGTCGCCCGGCACGGTCGCGACCGACATGCAGCGCGACATCCGCCAGTCCGGCGTCGGTCCGATCTCTCAACTGGATTGGTCAGCGCATATTCCGCCCGAATGGGCAGCACAGGCGCTGGTCTGGCTGTGTTCCCCAGAGGCCGATCCATGGCTGGGGCAGGACGTGTCGTTGCGAGAGGACGACATCCGCACCCGCGTCGGCCTGTCATGATCCTGACCCGGCAGGAGGGCGATCTGACCATCGTCACGCTGGATCGCCCGGACAAGGCCAACGCCCTGACCGCCGACATGCTGCGCGACCTGATTGTGGCCGTGGCCGACTGCCGGGATGCAAAGGCCGTGATCCTGACCGCAACCGGGCGGGTGTTCAGCGCCGGGGCCGACCTGTCACAGGTGGAAAAGCTGAAGACAGCAGCGGAATGGGACGCCCTGTCGCTGGCCATCGCAACCCTGCCCGGCCTGACCATCGCCGCGCTGAACGGCACCGTGGCGGGCGGTGCCTGCGGGATGGTGCTGGCCTGCGATCTGCGGGTGGCGGTGCCGGATGCGCGGTTCTTTTATCCGGTCATGCGGATGGGCGTGTTGCCGCAACCGGCGGACCCGGCGCGGCTGATCGCACTGGCGGGCCTGTCGCGGGCGCGCCTGATGCTGTTGGGCGGGGCAAAGCTGACCGCCCCGGATGCCCTTGCCTGCGGGTTGATCGACCAGATCGCCGACGACCCCGCGGCAGCGGCCCGCAGCCTGTGCGCCGACGCGCTGGCCGCCGACCTGACCCATATCGCCGGGATCAAGGCGATGCTGCGCTGACAGTGGTCGCGCGCCGTTCATCCGCCTTGCAGGACCCGCCCGGATCAACGCACAAGGACCGCATGGGATCACGACGTTTGGCCGATCATGACGGATAACCACCGCCCCACCGCGCTGATCATCGGCGGCGGCCCTGCCGGGCTGATGGCCGCCGACGTGCTGTCCAATGCCGGTGCGGACGTCACGGTGGCGGACCGGATGCCCTCGCTCGGGCGCAAATTTCTGATGGCGGGCAAGTCCGGCCTGAACCTGACCAAGGTAGAGGATCGGAGCACCTTTGATGCGGCCTACGGCGCGCAGCCCCCGGCCCTCGCCAATGCTCTGACGCAATTCGGACCGCAGGACGTGATCGACTGGGCCACTGACCTTGGTCAGCCGGTCTTTACCGGGTCCACGGGCCGGGTGTTTCCCGTGGCAATGAAGGCATCGCCGCTGCTGCGCGCGTGGCTGGGTCGGCTGACTGCCCAAGGCGTGCAGGTCCGCACCCGCTGGACCTGGACCGGCTGGGATGACGGGGCCGTCCTGTTTGATACGCCCGCAGGGCAGGTCCGCATCACACCGGACGTGACCGTCCTCGCCTTGGGCGGGGCCAGTTGGCGCAGGCTGGGGTCCGACGGGGCATGGGCCAGCCTGCTGGACGATGTGGCCCCCTTTACCCCGTCGAACTGCGGGTTCCAGATCGCATGGTCCGATCACATGCGGCCCTTTTTCGGCACCCCGGTCAAGGCGGCCGCCCTCACTGCAGGGTCCCTGACATCGCGCGGCGAATGGGTCGTCACCCGCAGCGGCATCGAAGGCGGCGGCGTCTATGCGGTGGCATCACAGGTCATCCGGGGTGCGCCGTTGCTGGTCGATCTGGTGCCGGACATGACCGCCGCCGACGTGGCCCGGCGCATGGCGGGCCAGCGCAGCAAAGCCAGCCTGACGCGCATCCTGACCTCTGCCTTGCGCCTGCCACCGGTCAAGATCGCGCTGTTTCACGAATGGTCGCGACAATTGCAGACCACCCAGCACCCGGACCCTGCCCTGCTGGTCAAGGCGCTGCCCGTGACCCATGCGGGTCCCACACCGCTGGATCAGGCCATATCGACGGCAGGCGGTCTGCGCTTCGGCGCCCTCGACACCTACATGCTGCGCCAGAAACCCGGCACCTTTGTCGCGGGCGAGATGCTGGATTGGGACGCGCCGACCGGGGGATACCTGCTGACCGCCTGCCTTGCCACGGGGCGCGCGGCGGGGCAGTCTGCAGTATCTTATTTGGCCCGCATCGACAGGAACCAGCCACTTCCCCGCCCCGATTCGGACGCGGATTGACCGCAAACCGACACGTCATGCTGCACTGCAACATCGCCTGTCCCGTTTCGCAGTCAAACCCTGCCTCTGAACCCTGTATGGGTCCGATATGCGCCCATTTGACCATTGCGCCGGGCATTGCCTGCGTCCAGAATTGCCCGGAACTGTTGCACTGCAGCATCGCCCCGAATTCCCAAAACAGGGTCAAAGACTGCAATTACACTGTGGTCTGCGATACCGGTCCGTCACATTAACCAATATAAAACAGCAGGTTGAATACCCTTTTGACACTTGCCGGGCAGGACCCGCGGGCCCTTTGCAGAAGTGCCGCAAAAATCGGCAGGAATCCCCGATTTCGAAAGCGGCAACAGTCCTGTCCGAATTTACGAAGTGGCTTGTTTTCACGAATAAACGTGGGTAGACAACCTGTGATCGTCCACAAAGTGCATCTAATTGGAGTACCCACAATGCGCATCACCACCACTCTCGCAGCCGCTGCCGCAATCGCAGTGACCGGTGCCGCAGCTTCCGCTGGCGGCCTGGCCCCCGAAGTCATGGAAGCTCCGGTCGTCATCGTCGACACACCGATGGCGCCTGCTGGTTCCATCAACTCCGGCTACATCGTCCTGGGCCTGCTGGCCGCTCTGGTCGCAGCTTCCGGTTCTTTCTGATCCTTTTTCGGATCACACAATATCGAAAAGGGCTGGCGGAAACGTCAGCCCTTTTTCTTTGGCAGCACCGGATCTGCCCGCAACTCGCCACATTTCGCGGGCGCTGACAGCCTAGCGCCGCGCCATCATCGACAGCCGGATCAACGTGCGTTCCATCAACGCCCCTTGCGGCGCGTGACTGGCCGATCGCATCTGCAAATCCGTATCGGTCAGGGTCGAAATCGCCTTTTCCAGCCGGTCGCGCCCCCATTGGGCCGCCTGCCGCATGATCCTGTCCCGTCGCGGGCCGAACACCGGTGGCCGCAAACGACCGATGCCCTGTCCGGGCCCCCCCGGATCGGACGCCACCACATGAAGCTGGCGGAAATGCCGCATCGCGCCGATGCACAGCGTCACCGGCAACACGCCTTGCGCGTAAAGGTCCCGCAGGACAGGCCCGATCCGCTGGGTCTGCCCATCGGCCACGACCGCCAGAATATCGTCGACATCCACGTCAGCGGCTTGCGGCGCCAACAGCCCGATTTCATCCACGCTGAGCGGCGACGCATCGCCCCGTTTATATAACCCCAGCTTTTCCACGGTCTGGCGGAAATCGCCGGGGGTCAGGCTGTGGGCCAGACCGGTCAGGGCATCCATCACCTCGCGGTTCGGCACCTCCAACTTTGCGTCGTCCAACAGGCGCTGGATATCCTCGCTGCTGGGCGGATCGTCGTACAGGGCGATGGCCACGCTGGCGCGGTGCGCCTCGAACACCTTGCGCAACGGCGACTTGGCCGTCAGTTGCCCGGCGGTGACGATCAGTTGCGCATCCCCGGTCTGCCACCCGTTCAGCACGGCGGTCATCAGATCCGACAAGCCGTCGGTCGCATCCTCGATCACGGCGACACGCGGTCCGGGGAAAAACCCCTGCGCCCGCATGGCGTCATCCACACGGGCCGGGTCCTTGCGCAGATCGGCGGCGGCAATCCGGGTCAGGCGCATCTCTGCCTCGCCCTCTGGTCCGATCAGCGCGCCCGCCACCTGTGCGCGGGCCGTGGCAACCCGCATCGGATCGGCACCAAAGATCAGGATACCCGCACGGCCGGGGTCCGGTTTGCGCAAGAATGCGGCTGCATCGCGCCCGGCAAGTTTCACCGGGGCAATTCCAGCAACATCAGATCCGACACGATCATGTCCGCCAGAATGACCATCAACCGCCCGTTGGCGTCGGTTGCCGCGGCCTGCGTGGCGACGGTCGATCCGGTTGCCGCATAGCTGGTGAATCCTTCGACCTGACCGCGTCCCACAGCCGTGCCGGTCGCATCCGTCAGACGCCATTGTGCCGTGCCGACCACGTTATAGCGCAGGGTATCCCCCGTGCGCGACAGGGCCGCCACGTCCAGAGCCTGCGCCAGATCGGTTGTCAGGGTATAGGCCCCGCCCCCCTGACCCAAGCGGTCGGTCAACCGCGCGCGCAAGGCAAAGCCCGGGATCGTATCGGGGGCCGTGACCGTGACACTGTCGCGCAAGGCAAGGGTCGGCGCACCGGGGGCCAGCGCAGGCGTGAACCCACAGGCCACGACCGTCATCAGCAACAGCGTGGCGACGCAGGTCCGGCCCAGTGATGTCACGCCTGTGCTATACAACAATGTTCACGATCCTGCCCGGCACAACGATGATCTTCTTGGGCGACTGCCCCGCAAGGGCACGTTGCACCGCATCCTGCGCCAGCACCAGCGTTTCGACCAGACCCGCGTCCGCATCGGCGGCCACGGTGATTTCCGATTTGCGCTTGCCGTTGATCTGGATCGGCAAGGTCACCTCCTTGTCCACCAGCAAGGCGGGGTCCGCCTGCGGCCAAGGCGCGTTCAGGATCAGACCGCTTTCCCCCAGCATCGCCCAGATATCCTCGGCCAGATGGGGGGTCATCGGGGCCATCAGCTGCGCCAGCGTCAGCGCAGCCTGCCTGCGGGTGGACCGACCCGCCTTTGACCGCTGCAAGGTATTGGTAAAGGCATACAGTTTTGCAATCGCCGCGTTGAAACCAAAGGTTTCGATGCCCAGCGTCACATCGCGGATCGCGCGGTGCATGTCGCGCAGCAAGGCTGCATCCGCGTCGGTGGCACCGGCGTCCGCGTCCGCCGCGCCCGCGATATCGTCGGCAATGCGCCAGACGCGCGCCAGATGTTTCGATGCCGCCTCTGCCCCGGCGGCGGTCCATTCCACATCGCGTTCCGGCGGGCTGTCCGACAGCACGAACCAACGGGCGGTATCCGCCCCGTATTGCCGCACGATGGTGACCGGATCGACCACGTTGTTCTTGGATTTCGACATCTTGGCAGAGGGGATCACCTCGACCTGCGTGCCGTCAGCCAGATAGGCGCCGCCGTCGCGCAGCGTCACCTCTTCGGGGTAATGATAGACGGGACGACCATCCACCGGGCGCTTGGTCGTATAGATCGCATGCGTCACCATGCCTTGGGTGAACAGCGCGTCAAAGGGTTC
>JBBREW010000059.1:0-10219 GCA_038225335.1 Rhodobacterales bacterium | reverse complement strand
TGGTGATCCCGACTGGGTTCGAACCAGTAACCTGCCCCTTAGGAGGGGGCTGCTCTATCCAATTGAGCCACGGGACCACGGCTCTTCCTTGCCCGGAAATGCGGGTCTGGTCAACGGATGTGGGGCGGGGCCTTGGACAACCCTGCGTTCCATGGCTAACATCGCCTTATCCTTGCAAGTCGGGAATTTCAGCCGTGACCATTCCGCCCCGCCGCCCGATGACCCTGCGTGACGTGTCCGAGGCGTCCGGGGTCAGCGAAATGACGGTCAGCCGCGTTTTGCGCAACAAAGGCGACGTGAGTGCAGCCACCCGTGCCAAGGTGCAGGCGGCCGCAAAGTTGTTGGGATACGTGCCAAACCGCATCGCGGGATCCTTGGCATCCAGCCACGTCAATCTGGTGGCCGTCATCATCCCGTCCCTGAAAAACATGGTGTTTCCCGAAGTTTTGTCCGGTATTTCCGATGCGCTGGCCACGACTGAATTGCAGCCGGTATTTGGTGTGACCGAATACCGGCCTGAAAAAGAAGAGAAGGTTCTGTTCGAAATGCTGTCATGGCGTCCGGCCGGGGTCATCATCGCGGGTCTGGAACATTCTGACGCTGCACGGGCCATGCTGGCGCAGGCCGGTGTGCCTGTGGTCGAGATCATGGATACCGACGGTGAACCCATTGATGCCTGTGTCGGCATCTCTCATCGCCGGGCCGGGCGCGAAATGGCAGAGGCGATCATTGCGGCGGGTTACCGGCGCATTGGATTCATGGGCACGCAGATGCCGCTGGATCACCGGGCGCGCAAGCGGTTCGAGGGATTCACCTATACCTTGGCCAAGGCCGGGATCGAAATTGCGGACCGCGACTTTTATGCGGGCGGATCGGCGCTGACAAAGGGCAAAGAGATGACCCAAGCCATGCTGAGCCGCCATCCTGATCTGGATTTTCTGTACTACTCCAATGACATGATCGGGGCAGGCGGGCTGTTGCATCTGATCGCAGAGGGCGTCGATATTCCCGGCCAGATTGGTCTGGCGGGGTTCAATGGTGTCGAATTGCTGGACGGGCTGCCGCGACAGCTCGCGACGATGGATGCCTGTCGGTATGACATCGGGTTTCATGCGGCGCGCATCATTGCCGCCGGCCTGACAGACGAACCACTGGCTGAAACATTTGTTCAAATGACGCCACGGATCGCATTCGGCGATACACTGCTGCGGTCCTGACCTGCCGCGTCATGGCCCGCAAACAGAAACTGATCCAGTGATCGCAGGGGCATGGCTTTGCCATAGAGCCATCCCTGGGACAATGTGCATCCCATCCTGCACAGGCAATCCTGTTCACCTTGTGTTTCGACACCTTCTGCCAGAACGCCGATATCAAGGCTGTTTGCCATGCTGATCATGGCGCCCGTCAGTTTCTGCAACTCCTCGTCGGTGTCGATAAAGCGGATGAAACTGCGGTCGATCTTGATTCTGGACACGCGAAATTTGCGCAAGGCCGCAATGGCCGCGTGACCGGTTCCGAAATCATCCAGTTCGACCACAAATCCGGCGGCCACCATTGCCTGCACATTGGTCAGGAAATAGGCCGTTCTTTCGTCCAGCAGCGTCGATTCAAGCAATTCGATGTGCAACAGATTGCGCGGGACGCCATGCTTGTCCACGGCGGATTCGAGGCGTTGGGGCAGGCGCGGATCGCTGAGCTGTGCTGTGGACATATTGATGCTGACGCTGATGTCCGGCCGTCCCTGTTCGGCCAGCAAGCGCAGGCATTGGCAGGCTTCGTCCATCATCAGGGTGTCCAGCGCGTCTGTCAGCCCGGCCCGCTGTGCAATGGCCAGAAACACGCCGGCAGAGAGAACACCGCGTCGGGGGTGTTTCCAGCGCAGCAAAGCTTCGAAACCGATGCACGATCCGCGCGCAACGTCGATCTGCGGCTGAAAGTAGGCTTCGAATTCATGGCGTTCGAGGGCGGTCTGCAATTCTCTGGCCAGTGCATTCTGTGCCATGACGTCATCAAGCATGCCTGTTTCATAGAAAACCGCCATGCCGCCCAGCTTTTTCGCCTCGTATAAGGCAAGGTCGGCGGCGGTCAGGACCGTTCCCCGGGCCCCCATGCCGATCCCGACGTCCAAAAGTGCGACACCCACAGACGCGCCGATATGCAGGCACTGGCCCGCATAGCTGATCGGTTCCATCATGCGTTTGATGATTTCGTTTGCAAAATCATTGATCTGCGCTTGGTCTGACGGCATCCGCCGCACCACGATGAATTCATCGCCGCCGACCCGCGCGGCAAAATCGCCGGGGGGCACGGCACTTTCCAGCACGGCAGCGCAGTGTTTCAGGACATGGTCGCCCGCCAGATGGCCGTAGACATCGTTGACGGCCTTGAACCGGTCCAGATCCAGATGGAACACCACGACCGATCGCTGCGGCGGCAGGCCATCAAGCAGCAAAGAGATGTCTTCCAGCAGGTTGCGCCGGTTGCGCAGACCCGTCAATTCGTCGGTGACCGCAAGGCGGCGCAGGGCGTCCTGCTGTTCTTTCAATGTCGTGATATCGACCCACAGACCGACGCGGCCATCATCAACCGTGCGCCGTTCGACGATCCGCAGCCACCGCCCGTTCGACAGTTTCTGTTCGATTGCGCCGGGATTGTTCAGGTGGCGGTCCATGCGATCGTGAAGCCAGGCGGCCTCTTTCCCGATGGCGGCGGCATACTGACCTTTTTGCAGCCCGGCGCGCAGGATATCGACAAACAGGATGCCGGGCTGCATGACCGCTGCGCTGGCGGGATAGAACGTGCGGAAGGTATCGTTGCAGATCACCAAACGGTCTGCGGCGTCGAACAGGGCAAAACCGTCGGACAGGGCGTCGATGGCTGTCGTCAACCGCGCTTCGGCATTGTCGGCCTGCCGCAAGGCGTTCAACGTGTTCGTCATGTCCTGCGCCTGCACGACAATCGACGGCACCCGGCCCGCCATGCGCATGATATCAACATCAAGGATCATGTCCTGACGCCGCCGCAAGGCAAGCCGCAGACGCACCCGCGGGCGGCGCAATCCGTTGAACCGTTGCAGGAACCGGTTCACACGCCCGGGCGGCAGATCGGGCAGCGCGTCGGACAGGTACAGCCGCTGCAAACCCCGCATGTTCAGTCCCAGCATGTCCCGCACAGGCCGGTTGGCCGCCACGATTCGCAGCGTTGCCGCATCCAGCACGATGATGAAGGACGAGGAATTTTCGAACAGCGGCAACAAGATGTCGCGGCCGATCAACTGCTGCATCGCCATCAGTTCAGCGTTTTGATCAGGGTCAATCTGCATCACAATCCCACACCATACCCTGTGGTCATAGGCGCGAGGGGTAAATCAACGTTTAAATCCGGCCCTGTCCGCCGCGTGTTCAGCCTTTGTCGGCCCGCCGGGCGAGGGTCAGGATCTTGTGCGCCTGAACCAGATGCGGCTGATCCAGCATCTGCCCGTCCATTTGCGCCACACCCGCGCCCGACATGGCAGCCACAACCCGTTCGGCGTGGTCGATCTGGGCCGCAGAGGGGCTGAAGGCCGCGTTGATGACAGGCACCTGTGCCGGATGAATGGCGAGCTTGCCATCGAACCCCTGAGCAAAGGATGTTTCGGCTTCGGACCGCAGCCCCGCAAGATCGCTGATCGCGGTAAAGGGGCCGTCGATGGCGGCAACGCCGGTGTCTTTTGCAGCCAGCAGGGCCAGCGTGCGCGCCGTGGCAAAGGGGGGCAGCCACGCGCCGCCTGCATCCCGGTTGGTCAGGGCCCCCAGATCAGCGGCCAGATCCTCTGCCCCCCAGGCGATGCCGCCCAAGGCGGGATGCGACCAGTCCGCATGCATCAACTGGCGCACGGCACGGGCGGTTTCGGTGCCGATCACGACGATGGGCACATCCAGACCCGCACCCGCGATCATCGCCGCGACGGCCGCGATGTCCGCCCGGCTTTCGCATTTCGGCAGCATGTATCCATCGGGATGACCTGCGGCTGTCCGGGCAATGTCATCGGCAGTGCGCCCGGTGGACAGGGCATTGATCCGCACGAAACGGGCCATCGGCGCACCTGCCGCCAGATAGCTTGCGGTCTGGGACCGGGCGGCATCCTTGTTGTCGGCAGCAACCGAATCTTCCAGATCAAGGATCAGGGCGTCGGCCCCGCTTTTGCGGGCGCTGTCCTGTTTGCGGGCGCTGTCACCCGGCACGAACAGATAGCTGCGATGGGTCAGGATCATGGGGCGGGCGCGCCTTTCATCAATGCCGCACGGTCGCAGACCGCACAGAGGTCATCGGTCTGATTGAAACACCGGTGACGAAACGTGACGATACCCTGACCGGAGCGGGATTTGCTGGCCCGCAGGGCGATCACTTCGGTCTGGACGTGGATCGTGTCGCCTTCGAACAGGGGGTGCGGAAACGAGACATCCGTCATCCCAAGGTTGGCGACCGTCGTGCCAAAGGTGGTGTCGTTCACCGTCATCCCCACAAGGCAGCCCAAGGTGAACAGCGAATTGACAACCGGTCGCCCGAATTCTGTCTGTGCCGCCGCGTGGGCGTCGATATGCAGGGGCTGCGGGTTCATGGTCAGCAGTGAAAACCAGCGGTTGTCCGTTTCGGTGATGGTGCGCGTCCAGGGGTGGTTGAATACCATCCCGACGGAAAACTCCTCGAACCAAAGACCTGCCATGTCGTGCCTTCCCTGTGCCAGTGCTGGGCCGATCAGACCAGTGTTTGCGGTGGCGTGTCCAGATGTTGCATCGGCGGGGCGTCCGGCAGGCGGACCCGCGCCATGGCCGCCCGCGCCAGAAAATCGCCCGCAGCGGCGACATTTTCTTCGACCGCGATGATCGCCGGGCGGATGCGACGCAGAAAGGAAATCGCTTCTTTCGCATAAACCTCTGCATCCGCGCCAAGCGCGCGGCCGCAGTGTTCCAGTGCTGCAACAGCGGCGAGGGCCGCATTCGTCGATCCGGCAATGATTCCGTCATAGGCGTCCGGGCCGGACAGGATGGATGTCAGATGCGCTTCGACCTGTTCGGCGGGCGAATCGCTGGTCAGGGCGGTCAGGACCGTGAACCGGACGCCGCCCGCGGCAGCCGCATCGCGGCACCCCGCGACCATGGCCTGCCCGTAACTTTGATCCTGCGGCGGTGCGATCAACAGCAGATTGCGCCGCCCGCGCGCGATCAGCGACCGGACCCCCAGCGCGCCAAAGGCACGGTTGTCGAAATCGAACCAGGGGTGCTGGTCGGACCAGTCGTTGCGGCCGTGGGTGGCAAAAGGAAAGTTGCGGTCCAGCAGATACCGCACGCGGGGGTCCTGCGGCTGAATCTGGTTGAAGATCACGGCGTCCGCAGACCCGGATTCCACGATATAGCGGATCGGTTTCAGCGAATCCTCGTCCACGAAATAAGGCGTTATATTCAGATGGAAGGGCGTGTTGCGCAACCCGCCGGCCACTGACGAAATCAGTTTCGCCGTGTGGTTCATCACGTCGTGTTCGGTCGACATAACCAAAGAGATCACATTGGTGCGCCCGGTGCGCAAACGGACCCCGGCCCGGTTGGGCACATAGCCGATCTGATCCGCCACGGCACGCACACGGGCACGGGTGTCGATGCTGATGTCATCGGCCCCCGACAAGGCCCGCGACACGGTCGGCACGGCCAGTCCCGTCAGCCCGGCAATGGTTTTCAGTGTGGGTTTGCGGGTCGCCGCATTTGTCGCATCAACCACGCTCACGCTCCTTCTTGATCGTCGGTCACTGGGTGGAAACGGCTGCAAATGCAATGCCCACCTTGGGGACAGCTTAAATTTCATGCGATCAAAAAAACAGTCTTGTTTGCGCAAACAACTTCAGAGTAGCCTTCCTACAACGATTTAGATCAGGGAGGTTAGAATCGTGACACTCACTACAAAACTGCTGTCGGCGACGGCGATCTGCGCCGCGTCAAGCGCGGGCGCGGTCGATTTGGAAGTCATGCATTGGTGGACATCCGGGGGGGAGGCTGCCGCCGTTTCGGAGTTCGCGGAAGCATGGACCGCAACGGGCAACACCTGGGTTGACGGTGCGATTGCAGGCGGCGGCGATACCGCCCGCCCGATCATGGTCAGCCGCATCATCGGTGGCGATCCACCCGCTGCATTCCAGTTCAACCATGGCCGTCAGGCCGAAGAACTGGTCGATGCAGGCCTGATCCTTGACATCACCGACGTGGCAGAGGCCGAAGGCTGGGCCGACATCGTCGCGCCGACGTCGCTGATGGACAGCTGCACCTATGATGGCCGCGTGTTCTGCGTGCCGGTGAACATCCATTCGTGGCAGTGGATGTGGCTGTCGAATGCGGCCTATGAAACCGCTGGCGTGCCTGTCCCGACCAATTGGGGCGAGTTCATGGAAACCGCGCCCGCCCTGCGCGAAGCGGGCATCGTGCCGCTGGCGATGGGTGGTCAGTCCTGGCAGCAGAACGGCGCCTTTGGCGTGATGGCGCTGGCACTGGCCGGTGAAGAAGCGTGGCGGTCCGTCAACGTCGACAAGAACGCCGAAACAGTGATGGGCCCGGAATATACCGCCGTGTTCGAAGCCTTCGGTGCTGCGCGTGAACTGTCCGACGGCCTGAACGTGCAGGACTGGAACCAGGCAACGGCGGCCGTGATTTCTGACACCGCCGGTGCGCAGATCATGGGCGACTGGGCGCAGGGCGAATTCGCACTGGCCGGTGAAGTGGCCGGGACGGATTATTCCTGCCTGCCGGGTCTGGGTGATGTGGCGCTGCTGGATACCGGCGGCGATGCGTTCTTCTTTCCTGTCACCAACGATCCGGAAATCGAAGCCGCCCAGAAACAACTGGCTGCACTGATGCTGTCGCCAGAAGTGCAGGTGTCCTTCAACTCTGCCAAGGGATCGCTGCCCGTGCGTCCGGACGTCGATCTGACGACGGTGAACGAATGCACCCAGAAGGGCCTTGATCTGCTGGCTGCCGGTTCAACCGTGCCATCGGGCAACCAACTGCTGTCACCCGACACCACCACGCAGGTCAACGACCTGATGACAGAGTTCTGGTCCACACCGTCGATGACACCTGCTGCCGTGCAGCAGCAATACGCGGACATCATCGCAACCGCCGACTAAACGCAGGCGATTGAAACAGGACAGGCCCCTGCCGCAATGCAGGGGCCTGTTGTCACCGGTGCGGGAAACGCCGGAAGGCCAAGCTGTTAAGGGGGGGAGCCCATGACCATTACCGATTCACGTCCCGTTGCGGGGCAGGGCGACGCTGTGCGCCGACCATCGCGCCTGCTGCGCAATCTGTCGTCCAAGGTTGCGATGCTGCCGCTGATCTTTACGGCCGTGGTCATCTTTCTGGGCGGGACCCTTTGGACGGTGGTTTATTCGTTCACGGATTCCGGTCTGCTGCCGCGGTTGAATTGGGCAGGTCTGGCCCAGTATGACCGCCTGTGGTCCACGCGCAAATGGATCGTGTCGATCCAGAACCTTGCGATCTTTGGCTTCTTTTCGCTGATCGGCACGCTGGTCATCGGTTTTACCCTTGCCGCCCTGCTGGATCGCAAGATCCGGGGCGAGGCGGTCTTTCGGTCCATCTTTCTGTATCCCTTTGCCTTGTCGTTCATCGTGACCGGGCTTGTCTGGCAGTGGATCCTGAACCCGGAACTGGGGTTGCAGGCCGTGATGCGCGACTTGGGGTGGCAGTCGTTCACCTTTGACCCGCTGAACAATCCGTCGATCGTCATGTATGGCCTGCTGATTGCCGGTCTGTGGCAGGGCACCGGCCTGATCATGTGCATCATGCTGGCCGGTCTGCGCGGCATCGACGAAGATATCTGGAAAGCCGCCCGTGTGGACGGCATCGGCACGGTGAAAACCTATATTCAGATCATCATTCCGATGATGCGGCCTGTATTCGTGACAGCCCTTGTGCTGATCGGCGCGGGTATCGTGAAACTTTATGATCTGGTGGTCGCGCAGACCTCTGGCGGGCCGGGCATCAGTTCCGAAGTGCCCGCCAAATACGTGATGACCGCGATGTTCGGCGGCCAGAACCTTGGTCAGGGTTTTGCGGCATCCACCATGATGCTGCTGATGGTCGTCATCATCCTGATCCCCTGGGCCTACCTTGAATTCGGAGGCAAAAAGCATGGCTGATGTCGGTATCCTTGCGACCACAAAGGCGGCGGAACAGCCGATCCACACCCTGCTGGACGGCCCGCGCGGCGCAAAGCCAAAAAAGAAGCTCAGCCGGGGCAACATCATCGTCTATGGCACGCTGTTTGTCTTTGCGATGTATTATGCGCTGCCGCTTTATGTGATGATCGTCACCTCGCTCAAGGGGATGCCCGAAATCCGGGTCGGCAACATCTTTGCCCCGCCGCTTGAAATCACGTTCCAACCCTGGGTCAAGGCGTGGCAAGAGGCCTGCACGGGGATCAACTGCGACGGCCTGTCGCGCGGGTTCTGGAATTCGGTCCGCATCCTGATCCCGTCGGTCATCCTGTCGGTCGCGATTGCGTCGGTGAACGGCTATGCCCTGTCGATGTGGAAATTCCGCGGATCAGAGGTGTTTTTCACCATCCTGATGATCGGCGCATTCATCCCCTATCAGGTCATGCTCTATCCCATAGTGATCCTGCTGCGCGAAGCGGGTCTTTACGGGTCGCTGACCGGGCTGGTGCTGGTCCATGTGGCCTTTGGCATGCCGATCAACACGCTGCTGTTCCGCAACTACTTTTCGTCGATCCCGGAAGAGTTGTTCAAGGCGGCCCGCGTCGATGGGGCCGGGTTCTGGGCAATCTTTTTCAAGATCATGCTGCCCATGTCCTTGCCGATCTTTGTGGTTGCGCTGATCATTCAGGTCACGGGGATCTGGAACGACTTTCTGTTCGGCGTCACCTATATTTCGTCGCCGGACCGCTATCCCATGACGGTGCAGCTGAACAACATCGTCAACTCTGTCCAAGGGGTCAAGGAATACAACGTCAACATGGCGGCGACGCTGCTGACGGGTCTGGTTCCCCTTGCGATCTACTTTGCCTCCGGCAAGCTTTTCGTCCGCGGTATCGCCGCCGGTGCGGTCAAAGGATAATTGTGATGAACATGCAAAACCACTCTGTCTCGATCAAGAACCTCGATCTGTCTTTTGGCGCGGTCCATGTGTTGCAGAACCTCAACCTTGATATCGGAGAGGGCGAATTCCTTGTCCTGCTGGGGTCGTCCGGGTGCGGCAAGTCCACCTTGCTGAACGTGATCGCGGGTTTGCTGGAACCCACCGACGGTCAGATCTGGATCAAAGGCAAGAACGTCACATGGGCTGAACCCAGCGAACGGGGCATCGGCATGGTGTTCCAGAGCTATGCGCTGTACCCGCAGATGACCGTCGAGGGAAACCTGACGTTCGGGTTGAAAAACGCCCGCGTGCCAAAGGCCGAAATCGAAAAGCGGGTCAAGCGGGCCGCTGATGTCCTGCAGATCGCCCCGTTGTTGAAACGCAAACCTGGCGCGCTGTCGGGCGGGCAGCGTCAGCGGGTCGCCATCGGTCGCGCCCTTGTCCGCGATGTCGAAGTGTTCCTGTTCGACGAACCGCTGTCCAACCTTGATGCGAAACTGCGCGCCGATCTGCGGGTCGAACTGAAACGTCTGCACAACAGCCTGAAGAACACCATGATCTATGTGACCCACGATCAGGTCGAGGCGATGACGCTGGCCGACCGGATCGCGATCATGAAGGGCGGCCAGATCATGCAGCTTGGCACACCCGCAGAAATCTACGGCAAACCGCAGAACCTGTATGTGGCCGATTTCATCGGGTCGCCGTCGATGACGTTCTTCCACGGCACCGTTGATGGCCAGACCATGCGCATTCCCGGCCATGACCTGCCCTTGGGCACCTATGCGTTCCAGTCGCAGCCCGCCCCCGGTACGCCCGCGATCATCGGCATCCGCCCTGAACACGTCATGACCGGCGATAACCTGCGGTCCGCCCCCTACACGACAGAGGTGCAGGTCGATCTGGTGGAACCCATGGGGTCCGACACGCTGGTATACTGCGAATTCGGTGGCCAGACATTCCGCATCCGGATGGACGGGCAGGCACAGGTGCGCCCCGGTGACACGCTGATGATCGGCATCGATCCTGCAGCTGCATCGGTCTTTGACAAGTCAACAGAGGTTCGTCTGTGACATCAC
>JBBREW010000058.1:0-10323 GCA_038225335.1 Rhodobacterales bacterium | reverse complement strand
GCGGCCCACGTCCGATTATGTGGGCTGGCGCAATTACGAACGCATCTTTGACCGTGATTTTCTGGACATCATCATCCGCACCTTTACCTGGACGTTCTTTTCCGTCCTGCTGAAAATGCTGATCGGCACCTTTGGCGCGGTGCTTCTGAATTGTGCCGTGCCCGGTCGCAACCTGTTCCGCATCCTGACCATGCCACCATGGATCGTACCGATGGCGATCGGCATCTTCATGTGGGGCTGGATGTACAACGGCCAGTTCGGGATGATTTCCGGCCTGTTGCAGCGGTTCGGCATCGTGGATGGGCCGGTGGCGTTTCTGGCCTATGGCCGGTCGGCCTATTGGGCCACCATCGTCACCGACGTCTGGATCGGTGTGCCGATGGTGACGATCTATTTTCTGGCTGCCATTCAGGCGATCCCCCGCGATCTGTACGAGGCGGCATGGACCGACGGGGCAAGCCGCTGGTACCGGTTCCGCCGCATCACCCTGCCGCTGATGGCGCCCGCGATCATCACCATGTCGATGCTGTCGCTGATCGCCACGTTCAACAGTTTCGACATCATCTGGATTCTGACGCAGGGCGGTCCGTCCGGGTCCACGACGACCATGATCATCGACACCTATTCGACCGCCATCGGGTCAAAACGCTATGGCGAAGGGGCCGCCCGCGCGGTGGTCATCTGCATCTTCCTGTCGCTGTTCTGTGTTGCCTACTTCCGCATGACGCGGCGGTTGGCCACCGGCGACCGGGCATAGGAGGGTGGCGATGAAAAACCCATTTTCCAGGGCGACCAGCAACCGCGCGATGATCGACCGTTACAGCTGGGTCGAACTGGCATGCATCTATCTGGGCGTCGCGGTCTTTCTGTTCTTCATGCTGGCCCCCTTCATCGAAGGATTTCTGGTCAGCCTGAAACCCCTGTCGCAGCTGTTTTCCACGCCCTACCGGTTCTTTCCCGAAAACGGGTCTTTTGCCTCCTACCGGACCATGTGGGTCAGCGTGCCGAACTTTGCGATCTACATTCTCAATTCCCTGCTGATCGCCGTTGCGGCCACGGTCATCGTGCTGGTGCTGGTGGTGCCTGCGGCCTATGCCTTTGCCCGGTTCCGGTTTCGCGGCATGGCGCTGGTGCTGGGTGCGTTTCTGGCGGTGTCGATGTTTTCGGGTGCCGTGCTGCTGATCCCGCTGTTCCGCCTGATGCGGACGCTGGGGCTGCTGAACACCTATTGGGCGATGATCATCCCGGGGGCGGCCTTTCTGATCCCCGCGGCGATCTGGCTGTTGCGGACCTATATGATGCGCATCCCGCCCGAACTGAACGAGGCCGCCTATATGGACGGCGCATCGCAGTTCTATACCTTTCGGCGGGTGATCCTGCCGATTGCGCGGCCGGGCATCATCGTGGTCGCGATCATGACCTTCATCGGGGCCTATGCACAGCAGTTCATCTTTGCCCTGACCTTCAATTCAAAGACGGAATACATGCCATTGCCCGTCGGCCTGTTCGCCTATTTCGGCAAGCAGGATGTCATCTGGAACGAACTGATGGCGGCCAGTTTCGTGGGGATCGCCCCTGCGATGGTCATCATCTTCTTTCTGCAACGCTATCTCGTCGGCGGTCTGACCGCAGGCGCGGTGAAATAACAAACCACCAACAGGGAGACTTCTTATGACGACGCTTGCTACGAAAAGCCTGATCGGTCTGATGCTGGCCGGAACCACGGCGCTGCCCGCCTTTGCGCAGGACATCAGCTGGATCTATTGCGGCGACCGGATCGACCCGGTCCACGAAAAATACATCACCGAATGGGAAGCCGCCAACGACGGCTGGACCGTCACGCCAGAGGTGGTGGGCTGGGCTCAGTGTCAGGACAAGGCGACGACGTTGGCCGCTGCAGGCAGCCCCGTAGGCATGGCCTATGTCGGGTCGCGCACGCTCAAGGAATTCGCCCTGAACGAATTGATCGTCGAAATGCCGATGACCGAAGAGGAAATGGCGACCTATTACCCCAACATCGCCGATACCGTGACGTTCGAGGGGACCCAATGGGGCGTGCCGGTCGCGTTTTCGACCAAGGCGCTTTACTGGAACAAGGACCTGTTCGAGGCGGCAGGTCTGGACCCCGAAGCGCCACCGACAACATGGGCTGAAACCATCGACTATGCCCGCCAGATTTCCGAAAACACCGACGCCGCCGGTTACGGCCTGCCCGCCAAGACCTTTGACAACACGATGCACCAGTTCCTGCATTGGGTTTACACCAACAACGGTCAGATCATCGACGATGAAGGCAACATCACGATGGACAGCCCCGAAGTGCTGGCCGCCCTGCAAGCCTACAAGGACATCACCCCCTATTCCGTCGAAGGCGCCACCGCCTATGAACAGAACGAAATCCGGGCGATCTTTCTGGATGGCAGCGTTGGCATGATTCAGGCCGCGATCGGTGCGGCCTTCCTGCTCGAAGATACCGACATCAACTGGGGTGTGGCCAACCTGCCGACCGGCCCTGCGGCCCAGGGTCCCGGCACATTGCTGATCACCGATTCCCTTGCCGTCTTTGCCGGCACCGGGGTCGAGGAGAAGGCGGTGGAGTTCGCGAAATACATCACCTCTCCGCCGGTGCAGCTGGAATATGAGATGTCACCGCTGGCGGGTCTGACGCCAATGCGCCCGTCTGACGCGGTCGATCAACTGGTTGTCGACACCCCGATCTGGGCGCCCTTTGTCGATGGCATCGCCTATGGCGGGCCAGAGCCGCTGTTCACCGACTACAAGGGCTTTCAGAACGTGATGATCGAAATGGTGCAATCGGTCGTGACCGGCGACGCCGAACCACAAGAAGCCCTGACAGAGGCCGCGGCCGACCTCGAAGACTACAAGTAAGCCACTGATCTGCAGCCCGGTCCCATGGGCCGGGCTGCAGATCGCACACCATCAGGAGAGACGCGTTGGGGCAGCTATCACTCAAGACCATCACCAAGACCTTTGGCACCTTCGAGGTGGTGAAAAACGTGTCGCTGGATGTCAACGAAGGCGAATTCATGGTGTTCGTCGGCCCCTCTGGCTGCGGGAAATCAACCCTGCTGCGCATGATCGCGGGCCTTGAACACACCACAGCAGGCGACATCGTTATTGATGGCAAACGCGTGAACGATCTGGCCCCCGTGAAACGCGGCATCGCCATGGTGTTTCAGTCCTACGCGCTTTATCCGCATATGACCGTGTTCGAAAACATCGCCTTTCCCCTGCGGGTCGAGGGGCTGGCCGCGGCGCAGGTGCGCGAAAAGGTCGATGCCGCCGCCCGTATCCTGCATCTGGAAGAACGGCTGGACCAGAAACCCGGCAATCTGTCGGGTGGCCAGCGCCAGCGCGTCGCCATCGGCCGCGCCATCGTGCGGCAACCAGAAATCTTTCTGTTCGATGAACCGCTGTCCAACCTTGATGCGGCATTGCGCGCCGACATGCGGATCGAACTGACACGCCTGCACAAGCAGTTGGGCGCGACGATGAT
Organism: Rhodobacterales bacterium; assembly: GCA_038225335.1. GTDB lineage: Bacteria > Pseudomonadota > Alphaproteobacteria > Rhodobacterales > Rhodobacteraceae > Loktanella. Next base: position 6,806 of record JBBREW010000058.1, on the reverse strand, counting down.
CTATGTCACCCATGATCAGATCGAGGCGATGACCATGGCCGACCGGATCGTTGTGCTGCACGACGGCCATATCGCGCAGGTCGGCGCGCCGCTGGAACTTTATCACAAACCGCAGAACACCTTTGTTGCGGGCTTTATCGGCAATCCGCGCATGAACTTTCTGCCGGTCACCTGCCGCAGCGTGTCGGACGCGGGGATAGAGGTCGATTTCAACGGGCAGCACCTGACGATCCCGGTCGCCCCGCCCACCGCCACACGCGCCAATCTGGCCGGTGCGCCGATGACGCTGGGCATCCGTCCGGAACACGTGGCCTTGGGCGATGGCGACGCGGTCATGACCGTGACGCCCGCCGTCGTCGAATATCTGGGACAGCAGACCATCGGCTATGCGCCACTGCCGGGGCGGGAGGATAATTTCTGCTTTGTCCGGCCCGGCACGCAGGCCATTCAGGACGACACGCCTGTGCCGGTGTCGTTTTCGGTGAATGACTGCCACCTGTTCGATGCGGACAACCGCGCCTATGCCCGCCGAATTGATCTGTCGGGCATGATGATCCCGGCGCAGTTGACCGCCACCGCCTGACTCAGGCGCTGACGATGCCCGGATCGCGGCGCAACTGCGCCATCAGCCCCGCCTGCGGCGACACCAGTGGGATCAGACAGGCCTGCAACGCGTGATAGATGTCCGGCTTGCCGACAAAGGGACTGTCGGCGGCCTTGCCGCCGTTGCGGGCCACTGGCCACCAGCCACCAGCAGGGTCGATGAAATCATGGGTCAGCGTGGCCCAGATGCGGCGATACCACTCCTCGATCTCAGGATCGCCTGATGTCGCCTGCAGGACAGCCGCTGCGGCGGCCCCTTCGCAGGCAGGCCACCACAGGCGCAGGTCCTGATCGGCGCGGTTGTCGAAATGCAGCGTATAATAAAACCCGCCTGCCTGCGGGTCCCAGCCGTGGGTCACGGCGGCCCGGAACAGTTGCGTCGCCGCGTCGGGCATCCAGTCATGGCGCTTGCCGCCCAGATGCCACAACTGCACCAGCAGCCGCGCCCATTCCAGCGCATGACCCGGCGTTGTCCCGGCGGGCCGGAACATCGGATCACCCGCATACGCCCGGTCCGGCGTCCACTGGGCGTCGAAATGTTCCAGCACCACCCAATCCGCGCTGCGGGCGTGGCGGTTGATGATCAGATCGGCGATCCGTTCGGCCATGCTCAGCGCCCGCGGGTCGCCAAAGGATTCGTAGGCGGCCATCAGCGCCTCTGCGCCATGCATGTTGGCGTTCTGCCCGCGATATTCGGACAGCGGGTGCCAGTCGCGGGTGAACTCCTCGCGCAGGGCACCGGCGGTGTTGTCCCAGAACCGGTCCAGCAGCACCTGCCAGACCAGATCGTGCAGCTGTGCCGCATCCGGGTGACCTGCATCCTGCGCCGATGCGGCGGCCAGCAGGACAAAGGCGTGACCATAAGCCAGCTTTTCCGCCCGGACAGGACCATCGCCGGTGACGGACCAGAAAAACCCGCCTTCTGCCGGGTCCAGATGCCGGTCCAGCAGCGCGCGCATGCCGTGATCGACCATCCGCATGGCACCGGGATGCCCCATCAGATGCCCCGCCGCATGGCAATGGATCATCCGGCAGGTATAGAACAATTCCTGCGGTGCGGCGGGCAGGGGGTGGCCCGCATCGTCCAGCACATGAAACCCGCCACCAGCGTCGATACACTGCGGACCAAAAAAGGTCAGCAGCCCCTGTGCCTGATCCAGCAGCCAGCGCCGGTGATAGGGGCGCGCGGTAAAGGGTAAGTCGGACATGGGCAGTGCCTTTTGCAAAGGGTCAACACCCTTTGGAGTGTCGCGGGTGACGGTCGATTTGTCACGCGGGACCGTCAGTCGTCCAGCAGGATTCGTGCCGCATTGCCGGTGTCATCGTCATACTGGTCGGCGCGCACAGACCACAGGAACGCGGCCAGCCCCAGCCCGCCCAGCACCAGCGACACCGGGATCAGGATCAGCAGGATATTCATCGGACCCGCCACATGCGCTGCGCATTCAGCAGCACCGTCAGCGACGACACCGACATCGCGAGGGCCGCCATCAGCGGGGTGGCATAGCCCGCCACGGCAATCGGGATCGCCACGATGTTGTATCCCACGGCGATGGCAAAGTTCTGGTGCGACAGCCGCCGCGTTGCGCGGGCCACCCGCAACACCAGCGGCAGATCGGCAAAGCTGTCTTTCAGCACCACCACGTCGGCCGCACTGCGCGATGCTTCGAGTGCGGTGGCCGGAGCGATGGCGGCATGCGCCTCTGCCAGGGCTGCGGTATCGTTCAGCCCGTCGCCCACCATCAGCACCTTTTCCCCGGACCCGGTCAGGATACGCAGCCGTCGCAGTTTGTCCTCTGGGCTGGCATCGCAGATGACTGGCACATTCAACTGTGCGGCCAGCGCATGGGCGGGACCGGCGCTGTCGCCCGTCACCACCTCGCACCGCAGCCCAAGGGCCGGGATGGCGTCTGCCACACCCGGACGCAGGGTTTCAGGCACCTCCAGCTGTTGCGGCGAGGCGGTGCCGATCCGCAGGCCCAGCCCCTGAAATTCAGCACCCAGCCACGGCCCGCGGCCCAGCCGGACGGGCATGCCAGCGATCTGACCCGCCACGCCCTGACCCGCCGTTTCGACGATATCCGTGACCACGGCCGCCGTGTGACCCGCCAGCGCATCGCCCAGCGCCCGCGACAGCGGGTGATGCGACGCCTGCGCCAGTGCGAGTGCAATGCCGCGATCGGTCAGCGACAGGGTGCCCGGCACCGCCACTGCGGGCCGCGTCAGGGTGCCGGTCTTGTCGAACAGGACATGCGTCACCTCTGCCAGCCGTTCCAGTGCGGTGGCATGGCGCACCAGATAGCCTGCGGAAAACAGACGGCTGACGGCGGCGGTCGACACCGCAGGCACCGCCAGCCCCAGCGCGCAGGGGCAGGTGATGATCAGCACGGCGATGGCGATGTTCAGCGACAGCCGCACGTCGCCGCTGATCCACCACCACCCCGCAAAGGTTGCCAGCGCCAGCGTGTGAACCACCGGTGCATAAAGCGCCGCCGCCCGGTCTGCCAGCGCGGTATAGCGGTTGCGCGCATGTTCTGCCGCATCCACCAGTGCCGCCATGCGTCGCAGGGACGTGTCGGCCCCGACGCAGACGGCCCGCAGGCGCAGGGGGGCGGCCAGATTGATTTCTCCCGCTTGCAGGGGATCGCCGGTTGTCAGCGTGATCGCCGCCGATTCCCCCGTCAGGAACGACCGGTCCATCAGGGCTGCGGGCGACAGCAGAATGCCGTCCACCGCAACCCGCGCGCCCGTCGGCACCATGACGACATCGCCGATCGCAAGGTCGGTCACCTGCACCGTCTGCACCTGCCCGTCGACCAGCCTGTCCGCCGTCTGCACTTCCAATGCGGTCAGTTCCTGCGCCGCCGACCGGGCGGCGCTGCGGGTGCGATAATCCAGATAGCGCCCGATCAGCAGGAAAAAGGTCAGCGCCAGTGCCGCGTCGAAATAGGCATGCGCGCCGCTGTGCCACGTCTCGTACAGCGAAATCGAAGACGCGAGGATGATCGCCAGTGAAATCGGCACATCCATATTGGTCCGCCCGGCCCGCACCGCAGCCCAGCCCGATGCAAAGAACGGCTGCCCGGCATAGGCCACGACGGGCAGCGTGATGGCGGCGGAAATCATGTGGAACATGTCCCGGGTCGCATCCGTGGCCCCGGACCAGACCGCGACCGACAACAGCATGACGTTCATCATCGCAAAACCCGCCACCGCCATGCGGATCAGCAATCCACGCCCGGTGTCGTCGCGCCGGGCGGACAGGGATGCGGCATCAAGGGCGAACACCTCGAACCCCAGGGCTGCAACGGCGGACAGGACGGCGTCGGGATCGGCGGGGCCGGTGATGGTCAACCGCTTGCGCGACAGGTTCACCCGGACCGCCACCACCCCGCGCAGGTGCGACAGCCCGCGTTCGATCTGGCCGATGCAAAGGGCGCAATGCACGCCGGGGACGGAAAATTCCATGGCCGGACCATGCGCCTGCGCCACGGCCAGCGGCGCCACGGCGCAGGCCGGGCAGGCGGCGGTCATGGCTGCACCGCCACGATGATCCGCTGCTGAAACAGGGTGCCGTCGTCCGCCCGCGCGCGCAGACGCAGGTTCCAGTTGCCGTCGCCTCCGCCGTCGATCAGGGCCACCAGCGCCGTGCCGTCAAAGACGAAATCAGGCGTCTGGTCGCGCTGCACGCTGGTTGCCCGGCCAAAGACAGCGGATTCGATCAGCGGGGCGATGGCGGTGCCATCCTGCAGGATGCGCAGCCGCAGATCATTGCCCTGCAGGGTGGCGGACACGTCCCAGTCCAGCGCGGTCTGCGCATCGCGTTCCGCGTCAAAGGTCTGGCTGGCCACATAGGAATTGGCCACCTCCAGCCCCGGAAACGTGCGGATCGCCTGCCATGCCAGCGTCAGGTTCACCGCGATGATGATGCCGAAGGCCATGACAAAAACGCTCAGCACATGCCAGCCCTTGATGGTGCGTGTCATTCATCTCTCCCGTTGAAGGTGGTGTCGCGGCTGGCGCGGGCGTCGGTGGTCAGATCAGCGACCCACAGGCGCAGATCGGTGGTATGGGCGCTGGCGGCGGGGCTTCCTGCGGTGGCGGTCACATAGACGCGCTGCATGATCGTGGTATCGGCGGGCACCGTCACGCTGTCATCCGCGTCCGCCCCTTCAAGGGTGATCGTCAGCGCCGTATCGCTGGTCAGCGACATGCGGAACAGCCGGGCATCGTGCGATTTGTTGCGCAGGCGCACGTCATAGATGTTGCGGATGGCCCCGTCCGACTGCACCACGTACGTCGGGTTGCGCACCGGGCTGACGGTCATGTCGATATCGGACCGCACGAACAGCGCATAGATCAGGCCCGCGCCGATCGCGCCCCACAACAGGGTATAAAGGATGGTGCGGGGCCGCAGCACATGCTGCCAGATCGGGCGGGGTGCCTCTCCGGCGCGCTCTGCGGCCTCGTCGGTCAGCGCGATATAGTCGATCAATCCGCGCGGTTTGCCGATCCGGGTCATCACGTCGTCGCAGGCATCGATGCACAGCGCGCAGGTGATGCATTCCATCTGCTGCCCGTCGCGGATGTCGATGCCCATGGGGCAGACATTCACACAGGCCATGCAGTCGATGCAGTCGCCCGCCTGAGCTGCGATGTCCGCACCGCTGTGCAGGCTTGCGGCAAGACTGGGACCAGAACTGGGCGCAGAGCTGGCGGCAGGGCTGGGGGCTGCGGCGCGGTGATGCTTGCCACGCGGTTCGCCGCGCCAGTCGCGATAGGCCACGGTCAGCGTATCGGGGTCCATCATCGCCGCCTGAATACGCGGCCAGGGGCACATATAGATGCAGACCTGTTCGCGCATGAACCCGCCGAACACGAATGTCGTCAGTGTCAGCACCGCGATGCTGACATAGGCCGCCAGATGGGCGGTGCCGCCCAGCAGATCGCGCGCCAGCGTCGGCGCGTCGGTGAAATAGAACACCCATGCGCCGCCTGTCGCCAGTGCAATGGCCAGCCAGACGCCCCATTTGACCGTCCGCAGGCGCATCTTGCGTGCCGACCACGGGGCCGCGTGCAGGCGCACACGGGCGTTGCGGTCGCCTTCGATCCAGCGTTCCACAAGGATGAACAGGTCGGTCCAGACGGTCTGTGGGCAGGTATAGCCGCACCAGACCCGGCCAAGCGCCGAGGTGAACAGGAACAGGCCAAGCCCCGCCATGATCAGCAGACCCGCCACGAAATAGAACTCGTGGGGCCAGATCTCGATCCAGAAGAAATAGAACCGCCGGTGCGCCATGTCGATCAGCACCGCCTGATCGGGCAAGGTCGGCCCGCGATCCCACCGCAGCCACGGCGTCAGGTAATAAATCGCCAGCGTCACCGCCATGATCCACCATTTCAGGCGCCGGAACGCGCCAGAGACGCGGCGGGGAAAAATCGGGACGCGCGCCTGATAGAGTGATGTTGTGGACATGACAGACCTTGTGTTGTTAGCGCCTGCCTAGGCCGCAGCACCCGGTGCCGCGTTGATCTGAATCAACAACGCCCGATCAACGCGCGGGTGCGGTCATTCGCCACCGCCAAGGCCGTGGACATAGATCGCCACCGCCGCCACATCCTCGTCCGACAACCGCTGGCCCCATGCGGGCATGACCCCGAACCGGGCCTGCATCACGGTCTGCGTCAGGCTGTCCGTGTCACCCCCATAAAGCCAGATGGCATCCGCCAGATTGGGCGCACCCATGTCGCGGTTGCCCAGACCCGTATCGCCATGACAGGCCGCGCAGTTGTCGGCAAAGACGGTGGCACCGGCGGTGATGGTCGCATGGTCGGCATCAGTCGGGACCGACAGGCCAGCCACATGGGCGACCACGGCCTTGACCTCTGCCGGGGTCAGGATACCGCCAAAGGCGGGCATCTGCGACCAGCGGGCGTCGCCGTCCGTGTCGTTGCGGATGCCGTGGTCGATGGTCGCGGCAATCGACGCCACATCGCCGCCCCACAGCCAGTCGTCGTCCAGCAGATTGGGATATCCCTTCGCCCCCGCAGCGCCCGATCCATGGCATTGGCTGCACTGGGCGCGAAACACCGCACCGCCCCGCGCCACGGCATAGCGGTGCAGGTCGTCACCCGGTGACAGCGTGGTCAGATCAGCCGCCACCAGATCGGCGGTCAGTGCAGCATTCCGGGCCGCATGATTT
>JBBREW010000057.1:0-10334 GCA_038225335.1 Rhodobacterales bacterium | reverse complement strand
TACTGCTGGACCGGATCATGGCGGACCTTGCACAGATCATGCCGGACGGGATGCCGGTACCCGACTGCCGGATCAGCCAGCTTGGCAACCGCGCAGGAGCCCTGGGTGCCGTGCGCGCCGCGCGGCTGGCCTATGCAGATCACCTTGCAACATCGCACTGAGTATTAAGAAAGCCGCTGGATTGGCTGAGACTGGTCAACTTCTGTTAGATCCGTTGACTGCGATTCCGTCGGCCCTGTCTACATGTCCTCGACCGTCGCGCGTTTGCGCCACTTCGCCACCATCTCTGAGTTGATCCCCAGTTCTTGGCTCAACTGCGCGAGCGAAGCTTGCGATTGCTGCATTGGTGCATTGCTGCACTGACAGCGTGCGTGGTCGTGGCGCTTCCGTGACGAACTTGTCCCATGTGGCTTCCTTCAATTCCTGAGAAAGGATCGCGCCATTAAACCGTGGGATCGAACACCTACGGTTAGTCGGTTTTGCGACGGGCGGGCCCTAAGTTGCCGCAACACACGGAGTTGTCGGCCTGACAAAAGTTACTGCGATTGAATACACCAAGGTGGAAGATGGGGTGAACGCGATCGGTCCGGGATTCATCGCTACACCGCTACTCCGAAAAATCTTGGCGCAGCAAAAGGGGGTGAGCGCCTGATGCACTGTCGACAGTCCTGTCCGCAGGTGCGGCGTCCGGAGTTGGTTGGGCTCTTCCCTGCACGAATAGGTCGAGAGCCGTCAACGTCTAAAGAGTCAAATAGGCCACACCGAATTCTCGCGATGAGACAACGCAACTTCCGCCACTTGTCCAGTGCGCGTAAAAGCCTTAACCTGTTTATATAAAGCCTGCCGTCAGATGCAGGCTTATGACGGCAGGCACATGGCAAAAATTAGCGTAACGGCACGCGGAGGGACAACTGTCGTCGGTGAAAACGACAACGTTTCCATCGACATACCTGGCGGCGGCGAGACAACGATTGTTGCTGATACGAATGACGCCGTGAGCAAAATAAAGATCTTTCTCAATGACGACACTCATGCAGAAAAAGTTAGTATTGATCTGTCTACTTTCAGCGCGAACGGTCTGCGTATCGACATTCACCATTACGACCCGACAGATATCATTGACTTACAGGGTGCGTTTAATCGATACATCGACCCGGACAATCCGGACGAATACACCTTTGATTACATCGGCGCTGATGGTCAGACCTATTCAGCCACGGTCTATGCAAAGGACGGCGGCGAGAAGGACTTCACAGGCGACCCGTCTCCGATCATCATCTGTTTCGCCAAAGGCACTGAAATCGAAACGAGCAACGGTGTGCGTGCGATCGAGACGCTTCGTATCGGAGATTTGGTACACACCATTGACGCAGGATACGTTCCGCTAAAATGGCTTGGTCAGTCAGATGTAGAAGCGTCAGAAATGCAACTTTGGAAAAACCTGATACCAGTGCGGGTCAAACCTAACGCCTTTGGGCCGGGATGCCCCACGAAGGATATTGTTTTATCACCCAATCATCGTGTTTTGGTTAAGGGAGCGCAAGCTGAGCTGTACTTTGGTGAAGACGAAGTTCTTGTGGCAATCAAAGCCTTGATAAACGGCACCACGGTCCAGCAGGAAGCGGCGTGTTCCGGGATTTCCTACTTCCACCTGCTTCTCGACGGTCATCATATTGTCGATACTTGTGGACTGATGTCAGAAAGCCTTTTCCTAGGTGACCAATCTATGCTGGCAATTTCTGATTGCGCCAGCCAAGATATGCGAATAAAATTGAAGGAGCATGAATGGCAGCGACTTTCCAAGGCGAATGCTGTCAGACCAATGATCCGCGCACGGATAGGGCAGTGCCTCGCTGCTTAAGAACATTACTTATTTATCATTTAGGTTTTGTCAAACTGGCCAAATAAGGGTTGCAAAATTGTAATGCCCGCTGGTCGATTGTCGGCCGTTCATTCTAAAATCGGTGGAGGGCGGCTATGTTCTGGTATCGTCCAGCGCGGCCGCAGAAATCGAATGGTTGGGAAGCAGGACTTTACGACATGTGCGAAGAACTTAACACCAAGGGCGGAAAGCTGACCTTCGCTGGGCTTTGTTGCACAAAGCCGGGAGGGATTCATGTTGGAAATCCATTTTGGTAGCTGAACCTCATGAGCAAACCGACATCACCGACCTACAAGACGACGAACTGGGCTGATTACAACGCGGCGCGGATCACTGACGATCTGGTTCGATCCCGAGATGAACTGGGATGCCAAACCCTCCTGCAAGAGGGGCAGATCGCAGACCTTCAGCGACGCCGCGATCCAGACGTGCCTGACCATGAAAGTGCTATTCGGAATGGCGCTTCGGCAGACGACGGGCTTTGTGGAAAGCCTCTTGCGGTTGACAGGTCTGGACTGGGTTGTGCCGGATTTCAGCACCATCTGCCGACGCCAAAGGACGCTTGCGGTCACCATTCCGTATCGCGGCGCAAACGGCCCACTGCACCTGCTCATCCCCTCTCATGTTCGACACATCTGGCGAGCGTCTGACCCCGGTGCATACGCAGAAGCGCGGGCGTCGCTATGCCTACTACATCTCGCAGTCGCTGAAAGTCGGAGCCGCGTCAAAGGAAAGAGACAGCGGCTGGCGCCTGCCAGCCCGGGCGCTTGAGGATCGCGTCGCCGCCGCCGTGCTGCGGCATCTGCGTGCTTCGGTGATGCGTGGTCTGGTTGTTGAGGCGGATGCGAAGACCATCGCAGATTCTGTCGCCAGGATAGGCGGCAGCGACTTCGATGCGTTTGCCCCAATCGAGCGGATATTCATCGGCAAGGAAGGGCTGTCAATCACCTTGGCACATCGCACAACGGCCGGAGCACTCGACATCGCTGTCGAAGCGATCGTACCGGAACGACTGTCGTTCGAGGTACCCCTTACGATCCGCCGGCGGGGGGTCGAGACGAAGCTTCTCCTGCACGGCGAACCGCTCCCACAAGACACAACTCTGATCGGCAACATCGCCAAGGGTCACGCGTACCTAGACCTGATCACCAAAGGCCAGAGTGCCCAGGCGATCGCAGAAAAGAACGGCATCTCGGTCAAGCGCGTTCAGCAGATCATCGAGTTCGCCTTCCTCGGACCGGACGCCGTCAGGCAGATCATCGAAGGACGACAGCCGCCATTCCTGACGGCGGACTGGTGTCTCAAGCATGAGATAGCAGCGGACTGGGCTGCGCAGCAGATGCTCTTCCTCACGGCCTGACAGGACCTATCCCCAAACTGGAAATACAAAAACCGCTAACAGAGACGTCGCGCTACTTTGCGCCGCGACGTCTCGGATCTTGCGGTCTCACGAGGCCACTTTGATTGGCAAAACCCGGAAAACACGCGGCAATTACGCGCTCGCACGGATCGTCTCGGAAGTGGCGGGGTTGGTGGCAGCCCGTAGGGGAGTCGAACCCCTCTTTTCAGGTTGAAAACCTGACGTCCTAACCGATAGACGAACGGGCCACGCTTGGTGAGGCGCTTTTAGGCAAGGCGTCCGGGGGGTGCAAGAGCATTTTCGAACGGATCGGGAAAAAGTTTTGGCGGGCCGGATTTGCGCGGGATGGCCCCCCGGCGATGGTGGCCTGCTGGTCGGGCGGATCAGGCTTCTGCGGCATCTTCCAGCCGCAATTGCGGGCTTTGACGGCCTTGCCAGATGTTCACGTCCAGCCGTCCGGCCAGATGGAACCGTGCGCCGCCGTGGTTCATCAGGGCGGCACCCAGCGGGCCGTCCAGCGCCCCGAACGCGATGGCGTCCAGCTTGGCCCCGGCGCCGTCGCTGAAGGTCACTTTCAGATGCCCGGTGCCCACCTGTTTGGCGAAATGGATGCGGCAATCGGGAAAGGCGAATCGCGGGGCAGGCGCGCCCGCGCCAAAGGGGCCAGCTGCCGCGATCCGGTCGATCAGGTCCACCGTCGCCGCACCGGGCATCAACAGCCCGTCCATCGTCAGGTCAGACGGGCCAAGCGCACCGGCCCCCTGCCGGTCCAGCAGGGCGGCGATGCGGTCCATTGCGGCCTCCAGCTGATCCGCATCCACGGTCAGCCCTGCCGCCATCTTGTGCCCGCCGCCTTTCAGCAACAGTCCTTCGGCCGCGACACGCTGGATCACGGCGCCAAGGTCGATACCGCTGACAGACCGGCCTGACCCTTTGCCGATCCCGGCATCCAGCCCGATAACGATGGCGGGGCGGTGCGTCGCCTCTTTCAGGCGGGCGGCGACGATGCCGACAACGCCGGGGTGCCAGCCGTCACCGGCCGCCCAGACCAGCGGGCCGTCCAGCCCACGGGCAGTCGCCTGCGCCAAGGCGGCCTCGCGGACGCGGGCCTCGATCTCGCGGCGCTCGGTGTTCAAAATGTCCAGCCGCTGGGCCAGCGCGCCTGCCTCGACCGGGTCGTCGGTGGCCAGCAGGCGCGCGCCCAGATCGGCGGCACCGATCCGGCCCCCCGCATTGACGCGCGGTCCGATCAGAAATCCCAGATGATAGGCCGATGGCGTCTGGTCCATCCCCGCCACATCGGCCAGCGCCACGATCCCGGCGCGTTGTCGTTGCGCCATGACCGCCAGCCCCTGGCGGACAAAGGCGCGGTTGATCCCCGTCAGGGGGGCCACGTCGGCCACCGTCGCCAGTGCGACAAGGTCCAGCAGGCGCATCAGGTCCGGCCCTTGGGTGCCTGTGGCCTTGATCTGGCGGTTGGCCTCGACCAGCATCAGGAACACGACGCCCGCTGCGCACAGATGACCCAGATCGCCGCTTTCGTCCTGACGGTTGGGGTTCACGACCGCCACGGCGGCGGGCAGGGTGTCGCCGCCAAGGTGGTGGTCCAGCACGATGACATCCGCCCCTTTGGCGGCCGCGATCGGGCCGTGGGACAGGGTGCCGCAATCGACACAGACGATCAGGTCATGATGCCGGGCAAGGTCCGCCATCGCGGCGTCATTGGGGCCATAGCCTTCGTCGATGCGGTCAGGGACATAAAGCGTGGCCTGCAATCCCATGTCGCGCAACCAGACCAGCAGCAGCGCCGCAGAGGCACCGCCATCCACGTCATAATCCGCAAAGACCGCAATGCGTTGCCGGGTGCGGACTGCGACCAGAAACCGGGTTGCGGCGGTTTCCATGTCGCGCAGGGACCGGGGATCGGGCAGCAGGTCGCGCAGGGTGGGCAACAGGAATGCCGCGGCGGCATCCGGTGCTATCCCGCGTTTGACCAGCACCCGGCACAGGGGTTGCGGCAGACCGGTGGTCTGGGCCATCGCCTCTGACAGGCGGTCGTCGGCGTCGGTGGGTCCGATCCAACGCCGCCCGGTCAGGGACGCCGTGACACCCAGAAAGGCGTGCGGTGCGGTCATGGCGTCCCTTTTGGCATGGAATGGGTAAAGAACCGGGTCAGGCGACCGGGTTGCGATACCGCATATGACGCACGGACCCGGTCTTGGACCGCATCAGCACGGTTTCGACGGTCACATACCCCGGTTCCCGCCGGATCCCCGGCACAAGTGATCCATCGGTGACGCCCGTGGCGGCAAAGATGACATCGCCCGTCACCATGTCGTCGCGGGTATAGACGCGGTCGAAATTGGTGATCCCGGCCTTTGTCGCGCGCGCCCGTTCATCGTCGTTGCGGAACATCAGACGCCCGAATATCTGGCCACCCATGCATTTGAGGGCCGCTGCGGCCAGCACGCCTTCGGGGGCACCGCCACTGCCCATATACATGTCGATGCCTGTGCGGGCGGCCTCTGCGCAATGCATGACACCGGCCACATCACCATCGGTGATCAGCCGGATGGCCGCGCCGGTGGACCGCAGTTCTTCGATCATGTCTTCGTGGCGGGGGCGTTCCAGCACACAGACGGTGATATCCTTGATCGAACACCCGCGGGCCGTGGCCAAGGCCGAAACACGCTCTGACGGTGTCATGTCCAGCGTGACGACGCCCGGCTTGAACCCCGGACCGATGGCCAGCTTGTCCATATAGACGTCGGGCGCGTGCAGCATCGTCCCGCGCGGCCCCATGGCGATCACGGCCAGCGCGTTGGGCATGTCCTTGGCGGTCAGGGTGGTGCCTTCCAGCGGATCAAGGGCGATGTCCACGCCCGGCCCGTTGCCGGTGCCGACCTCCTCGCCGATATACAGCATCGGGGCCTCGTCCCGCTCGCCTTCGCCGATGACGACGACGCCTGCGATATCAAGCTTGTTCAACTGGGTGCGCATGGCGTCGACGGCGGCCTGATCGGCGGCCTTTTCATCGCCGCGTCCGATCAGGGGGGCGCAGGCAATCGCCGCGGCCTCTGACACGCGGGCAAGGCCCAGCGACAGGGTGCGGTCATTGAAATCGGGGATGGGGGGCATCTGGTGTTCCTTCATGATCCTGGTGTCGGCCTAGCGTCTAATGCGGTCCGGTGACAACTGTGTGATCGCTAACAGCCCGATTGTTGGCGGGGCCGGGCGCGTCCGGTTGCTGAAATCTTGGTCTGGATTTAGACCGCTTCGATCCGGATGGCGACGGCGGGGGCGGTGACGACCCCGGTCGCGGCAAAGCGCGACAGCGCGTCATCCAGCGCCGACCGCGTCGTCTTGTGCGTGACGATCAGGACGGGGGCGGCGGTGTCTGTGTGATCGTATTGCCGCATCCGGTCGATGCTGACCCCCGCATCGCCCAGCACGGTCGCGACCTTGGCCAGCGCGCCGGGCTTGTCCAGCAATTGCAGGCGCAGGTAATAGGGGGCCGGGATCGCGGCCTTGGCGGCGCGGGCGCGGCGCAGGCTGTGGGCGGGCTGGCCAAAGGTGGGATAGCGGGTGCCACGGGCCAGATCAACGACATCGGCCATCACGGCACTGGCGGTCGGGCCTTCGCCGGCCCCGGCCCCGCGCAGCACGATCTGCCCCACGGCGTCGCCTTCCAGCACGACCATATTGGTGCCGCCCTGCAATTGGGCCAGCGGTGATCCGGCGGGGACCAGACAGGGAGACATGCGCTGTTCCAGCCCGCGCCCGGTCATCTGGGCCACGCCCAGCAGCTTGATCCGGTAACCCATGTCGGCGGCCTGACGGATGTCGTCGATGGTGACGGACCCGATGCCTTCCAGTTCCACTCCGTCGAAATCGACCTGAACGCCAAAGGCGATGGCGGCCAGCAGCGCCAGTTTATGCCCGGCGTCGATGCCGCCCACGTCCAACTCGGGGTCGGCTTCAAGATAGCCAAGCTGGTTGGCCTCCTCGAACACTTCTGCATAGGTCAGGCCTGCGTCTTCCATCCGGGTCAGGATATAGTTGCAGCTGCCGTTCATGACGCCCAGCACGCGGTTGATCTGGTTGCCGGCCAGCCCTTCGATCAGGGATTTGACCACGGGGATGCCGCCTGCGACCGCTGCTTCGAACCGGATCACCCGGCCTGCGGCCTCTGCCGCTTCGGCAAGGGCCTGACCGTGGATGGCCAGCAAGGCCTTGTTGGCGCTGACGACATCCTTGCCTGCCGCGATGGCGGCCTCTGTCGTGGCCTTTGCGGGGCCATCGTGGCCACCCATCACTTCGATCACCACATCCACATCGTCCCGCGCCGCAAGGGCTGTGGGGTCGTCTTCCCATGCGTAGGCGGACAGATCGACGCCGCGGTCCTTTTGCGACCGAGCGGACACAGCTGTGATCACGATGGGCCGCCCCGCACGCGCCGCCAGCAGATCGCCGTGGCGCTGCACGATCCGCACAATCCCCAGCCCCACGGTGCCAAGTCCCGCGATACCAAGGCGAAGGGGGTCTGACATGGGGTGGCTCCGGTTCTGGCTGAGTGGGGCAGGCTTGCGTCCGGTGTGTTAGCGAAAAGCGGACGCTACCGCAACGCAGGCTGTGACACGCCGCCTTGCAACCGGGCGCGCACGGCGGGCGCGATCACCGGGCCGCGCAGGGCAGCCGCCCGCGCCCGCAGTCCCGCAGAGGTGCTGTCCAGCGCAGGCCCGGTGCCGGGGGCGGTCCGGTCCGGGGCCGCGGCGCGGGCCAGCAACGGGGGCAGGGGTTCCAGCACCGGATAATGCGCCGCCGCCGCCGCCGCTGTAATCCGCCCGTCCAGCACCGGGGCCGGGTCACAGGCCGACAGCGCCATCAGCCCCGCAGCCAGCAGCAGGACAGGGGCCGAACGGGGCAGGGCGCGGGGGCAGGGCGGGGGCATGGGTGCTACCTTTGGGACACAGGCCATAGCATAGGCGGTGGTTGCCGCAGGCGAAACCGCTTTTCAAAGCAGCCGTGGTCCCGTTAAATCGGTCCCATGGCGCGCAAGCAAGGCTCTCATGCCGGGATTACCGGACCAAAGGTGCAGGACGCTGCCCTCAGGCTGTTTGCCCGCGACGGCTATGCCGCCGTGTCGATGCGCCAGATCGCGGCAGAGGTCGGGGTGCAGGCCGGAGCCCTGTACAACTATACCAGCGACAAGCAGTCCCTGCTGTTCGATCTGTTGCGCGACCACATGACGGAACTGTCGGAATCGCTGGCGCTCGCCGGGCTGCGCGGCACGCCCACGGCCCAGCTTGAAGGGTTCACCCGGTTCCACATCCACTTTCATCTGCCGCGCCGCGACTTGGTGTTTCTGAGTTACATGGAACTGCGCAATCTGGCGCCCGACAATTACGACCATATCCGCATCCTGCGCCGCGCCTACGAAGACCGGCTGGACACCATTCTGCGGGCGGGCGCGGCGTCGGGCGATTTCACGGTCACGGATTGCCGGGTCACCACGCTGGGTCTGATCGCCATGTTGACCGGCATCACGAACTGGTATGACCCGGACGGGCGGCTGGATGCGCCGGCGGTGGCGGATCTGTATTGGGACATGGTCCGGCAAAGCGTCGGTGCCGCCCGCCGGGCGGACGCCGCAGGCACCGTGCACCCAGACACGCACCGGCGCGCCGCCACCGCCACGGGCTGATCCCGGCCCGATGCGGTCAGCGCCCGCGTGACGACACCAGACCGCAGACACAAGGACAAAGCCCCCATGACCCCATCTGATCCGCCGGTCCTTGCACCGACGACGTTCCGCAGTGTGACGGGGCTGACCGTCATGGCAGGCATGGGGGCATTGCTGCTGTCTGCGGCCTATCAGCAAGACGGGATCGCGCGTGCATTGCTGGTGGCGGCGGGCCTTGCGGCGGTGGCAGCGGCGCTGTCGTTGTGGCGCGGGCGGCACGACTGCCTGCGCTGGACGGCGGCGGGATTGGTGGACGGCACCGACCAGATCATCGCACCGCGCGCGGACGTGGTATCCGTTGAACGCAGCGCCATGGCGATGCGCCCATCCAATGGTTTTTCCCTGCGCCTGTCGCGCAGGTTGGGGTTCGCGTGGAAACCGGGGCTGTATTGGCGGATCGGTCGCAGGGTCGGTGTCGGCGGTCTGACATCACCCGGTCTGGCAAAGGCACTGGCCGATCACATCGCCCTTGATACCGCGCCGCCGGTCTGATGGCACAGCGCGCGGTGCCACCCCGCGCGCCCGCAGGGCCACATCAGCACAGGGCCTGCGTCGCATCCGTGACCGTATTGTTGAAACAGACCCGCGCCACACGCGGCGCAGAGAAGATATAGGAACTCATCTCGATGTCCTTCAGCTCCGTACTCGGCCCGCTGGACGTGGCGCCCGCGGAAAAGACCGTGCGCAGGCCAAGGTTATAGGGCGAGTCAAACTTCGACCATGTTTCCACCAGGACGAGCCGGTCATCGCTGCCCATCTTTGGCAGGGTATCCATCTGCGCGCCCGTGATCTTGCCGGTCAGGACCGTCCGCGCGCTGGATGACGGCATGCCGCGGACCTTGGACCAGACCACGTGGAAATGGTCGTTCGGGTCGTCCCCTGCCAGACTGTCATGATACATCAGGATCGACACGCGCATCTGCGGCGCCTTGTCGTGCGGGTTCAGAAAGGTCAGCAGCCCGTATGCGCCATCCAGATAGGTATCCGTGACATAGCCGTCTTCGCGGCTGATCATGTCACTGATCGTCATGGCCGCTTTCTGGGTCACGGCCTGTGTGCGGTAGGCATCGAAATAGGCCAGCGTCGCCAGAAAGGTCCAGACCATCAGCGGTGCAAGGATCAGGAATTCCAGCGTCAGCGTGCCGTCCTCCTTGCGCAGAACGGACCGCAAATGACGGCCGATGGAGCGACAGCACGCGGTGATCGGGGTCATTTGAACGGCTCCATCACATAGGAGGATGTGGCGACCAGCGCATATTCATTGCCGATGCCATTCTCGACCAGCGTGCGGCCAAGGGCTGCAAACGGCAGCATCGGTTCGAACAGGGCGCAGACGCGCAGGATCATCA
>JBBREW010000056.1:0-10367 GCA_038225335.1 Rhodobacterales bacterium | reverse complement strand
ATGGAGGCGGTCGTCTGGGCGCGTTGTGGGGGACCCGCCCAGCAGGCCGTCGTTGCGGCCCTTGATGCCCGCCTGCGCGCCAGCGGCGAGGATGTGACATTCGTCACCACGTCCGAACCGCATCCGGACGGGCGGCGCGGGACCAAGGCGCAACTGGCGCAACTGGACCCGATGATGGCGCTGTGCATCGGTGGCACGCTAGATGCGGCGACCCTGACCGCAGCGCAGGATGCGGGCGTGCCGGTCATGGTCGTCGACGCCACGGCGGCCACGGTCGAAGGGTTCGGCAACCGCTGGTTTCCGTCCCGCAGCCGCGCCTTGCTGGCGCATCTGCATGCGGTCTATGTCCGCGATCAGGCCGCCGCCGCTGCCTTTGTCGCTGCAGGTGCGCTGCCGTCCCGGACCCATGCGGTCGGCGTGCTGGAAGACCCGCCCGCGGTGCTGCCCTATGTCGAACGTGACCGCAAACAGATGTCAGAGGCGCTGCGCAGTCGTCCGGTCTGGCTGGCGACGCAGACCGAACTGGCGGATGTGCCGGTTCTGGCCGCCGCACAGCATCACGCGGCCCGGCGGTCGCACCGCCTGCTGCTGTGTGTGGCCGCCGCCCGGCCAGAGGACGGACCGATCCTGCTGGAACGGTTCATGGCGCTGGGCCTGCCTGCCAGTCTGCGGTCAGCCGGCACTGGGCCAGAGGAATCGGATCAGATCCACATCATCGACGTGCCGGGCGAAGTCGGGCTGTGGCTGCGGCTGGCGTCGGTGACCTTTGCCGGTGGCACGTTGACCCAATCGGCGGCACAGGACCCGTTCGAGGCGGCGGCGCTGGGGTCCGTGCTGATCCACGGGCCGCGCACGCATCCTTTTGCAAGCCGGTATGAACGGTTGATTCTGGCCGGTGCCACATTGCAGGTCGCCGGACAGGCCGCCTTGGGCCGGGCGGTGGAAACATTGCTGGCGGCGGACCGGGTGGCCGCGATGGCGATGGCGGGCTGGGACGTCACATCCCGCGGGGCAGAGGCGACGGACCGCATCGTCTGCCGCATTCGCGACCGACTGGACGAGGCGGGGTTGTGACCCGTGCGCCCGGTTTCTGGTATGCCCCCCCGGATGCGCCCGGATGGCGGGCGCGGGCGCTGTCGCCGCTTGGGGCGATTTACGCGGGTGTCACGGCGCGGCGTCTGCGGCAAAAGGGCTACCGTGCCGCAGTGCCGGTCATCTGCATCGGGAACATCAATGTGGGTGGCACGGGCAAGACCCCCACGGCGATGGCGCTGGCCGGTCTGCTGGCGGCGCGGGGTCAGACGCCGCATATCGTGTCGCGGGGTTTTGGCGGCACGCTGACCGGGCCGGTGCAGGTTGACGAACGCCGCCACAGCGCCGCAGAGGTGGGCGACGAACCGGTGCTGTTGTCGTCCTTTGCGCCTGTCTGGGTCGCCCGTGACCGTGCGGCGGGCGTGCAGGCGGCAGAGGCCGCCGGGGCGAGTGTCATCGTGCTGGACGACGGGTTTCAGAACCCGTCGGTCATCAAGGATCTGTCGCTTGTGGTCGTGGATGCGGCGCGGGGGTTCGGCAACGGGCGGGTGATGCCCGCAGGGCCGTTGCGCGAACCCGTCGCGGCCGGTCTGGCCCGCGCGGATCTGGTGCTGGCGATCGGCGACGCTGCGGCACAGGCCGCCTTTGCGCGTCAGTGGCACCGGCCGGACCTGATCGGGACATTGGACCCGCTGGCCACGGGGATGCCGTGGCAGGGCCTGCGCTTGCTGGCCTTTGCGGGAATCGGTCATCCGGAAAAGTTCTTTGCCACCCTGCGCGATCTGGGGGCCGATCTGATCCGGGCCGAACCGCTGGACGATCATCAACCCCTGACAGACGCCCTGATGTCCCGGCTGGAGGCAGAGGCGAAATTGCGCGTGGCGCAACTGGTGACGACGGAAAAGGACGCGGTCCGTCTGCCACCGTCGTTCCGGGCCAAGGTGCTGACCCTGCCGGTGCGCCTGAACATCGCCGATCAGGCACCGCTGACAGATGCCCTGACCCGCATCGGTGTGTAAGGCCGCCCACCCGTCATGCGGCGTCACGGTCTGACCCGCGCGCAGGGCGGATCAGACCAAGGTTTGCGCAAGGTCAGCCAGCGATGGCCGCGTCGATGATCGCCTTCATATCGGCATAGGCCATGTTGGAATGCTTGGTGCCGTTGATGATAAAGGTCGGTGTGGAGGTGACCGCGTCGGCTTCGGCGTTCTGTTCGAACCATGCGACAAGGTTCTGCGCCTGTTCCGCATCACTCATGCAGGCTTCGATCATGTCATCCGACAGGCCCGCGGTGCGGCCCAGTTTGCGCAGTTCTTCGGCAATGGTTGCAGGATCACCGCTCGCGGTCCATTCGCGCTGCTTGTCATAGATCAGATCGGTCACGCCAAAGAACCGCATTTCACCGCCGCAACGGGCGATCATCGACGCCCACAGACCGAAACGGTCGAAATACACCTCGCGGTAGGTGAACTGCACCTGACCATTGTCGATGTAGTCGGCCTTCAGCTGCGGCCAGACGGTGGCATGGAAATCGGCACAGTGCGGGCAGGTATAGCTCGCATATTCCGTGATCTTGACCGGCGCATCGGCAGACCCCATGACCATATCGGGGATCAGCGACGGGTCTGCGGTGGTGTCGGACTGGGCATTGGCCATGCCGACCAGCAGGTTGGACTGCGGCGCGCCAAGGTTCAGCGCAAGGGCACCGCCCACAAGGACGGCCGCGCCGCCGGTGGCAATCAGGGTTCTGCGTTTCATCGGGTTTCCTTACGATTCAGACTTTGATTTCAAAAGAACATTGGCCGCCAGCAATTCAAGCGCATGACGGAGATCGTCATTCGCGACACCCTTTGCAACCGCGCGGGCGCGATCCTGCAACACGGGGTCGGGGGGGGATGCCACTTTGGGGGCATGACCGAAGGCCACGCGCCCTTCGGCAAAACCGGTCGGTGCGGTCTGGGTGATGCGGACCCGCGCGATGGCGCGGTAACCATAGCAGGCGTTCACTTTTTCAAGGATCTGCAGCTTCTGCATCTCCAGCATGGGTGCATTGGCCCCGGTGGTCAGCAGTGTCAGTGTTGCCCCCAGCCCGCCACGGCCATAGCCCACGCTGACAGGGGTTGCGACGCTGGCGATCTGGGTGCCGACAAATTCTGCCCAATGGGTCAACAGCCGGGTTTCCGCAAATCCACGACCTTCGCCACCGGCCTTGATCCGCTGCTGCATCAGCGTCACGGCCCGGGTGAACCCGCGCGTCGAGGAGGTGCGGTGTGGCTGTTTCATCATTGCTGTCTAGTCTATGTGACGTGGCACGCCAAGTCAGCGTAAAGGGCCATGAACAATGCGTGACCGATCATTTCAATTGCTGGACTGGTATGACGTGCATGCGCGGGCGATGCCGTGGCGCATCCCGCCCGCCGCGCGGCGCGCCGGGGTCAGGCCGGACCCCTATGGCATCTGGCTGTCAGAGGTCATGTTGCAACAGACGACCGTGGCTGCGGTGCGCGATTACTGGACGCGGTTCATGGCACTGTGGCCGACGGTCGCCGATATGGCGGCCGCCGATGATGCGGATGTCATGGCGGCATGGGCGGGGCTTGGGTATTATGCGCGGGCGCGCAATCTGCTGCGCTGTGCGCGGGTGATCGTGGCTGACCATGGGGGCGTTTTCCCGGCGGATCATGCGACGCTGCTGACCTTGCCCGGGATCGGTCCCTATACGGCGGCGGCGGTTGCGGCCATTGCATTTGACGCGCCGGAAACGGTGCTGGATGGCAATGTCGAACGGGTCATGGCGCGGTTATATGATGTGCAGACCCCGCTGCCTGCGGCGAAACCCGCCTTGATGGCGCTGGCGCGTGACCTGACGCCTGCGCTGCGTGCCGGGGATTACGCACAGGCGGTCATGGATCTGGGGGCGACGATCTGCACGCCGAAATCCCCGGCCTGCGGGATCTGCCCGTTGCGGGTCGGCTGTCTGGGCTGCGCCCGGGGGACAGCGCCCGATCTGCCGCGCAAGACCCCGAAAAAGCCTGTGCCACAGCGGCGGGGCATCGCCTATGTCGTGCGGCGGCGCGACGGGGCGTGGCTGCTGGAAACCCGCGATCCCAAGGGGTTGCTGGGCGGGATGCTGGGATACCCGGGGTCCGACTGGTCCGACAACCCCACAGCAGACCCGCCCGTGTCGGCGGACTGGCAGACCCTGAACACGCCCGCGCGCCACACATTCACACATTTCCATCTGGAACTGACCGTGCTGGTGGCAGAGGTCGCGGATGACGTCGCACCTGCACGCGGTGCGTTTGTCGCGGCCGGGACGTTCAGCCGCATGGCCTTGCCCACCGTGATGCGCAAAGTTCATGATCTGGCCACAGTTTATTTAACCCCCGGATGATAGTGTCGTGTAATATCCGCCAGCAACGCAATCAGACAGGCCGCCATGACCACCATCCCGACCCGCACCGATATCAGCCGCCTGTCCGCCGCCTTGCCGTTCTGGCTGTCGCTGGCCTTGATTCCGCTGGCATGGTTCAGCGCGGTCTGGGGCGGCTGGGCCGTTCTGCTGATGCCGCTGGTCACGTGGTATCTGTTCGGCATCGTCGATGTGTTCGCCGGGTTGAACGAATCGAATGCCGACCCGGCCACCCCGGACGATCAACTGTGGTGGTATCGGCTGATCACCATCGTCTGGGCGCCCCTGCAGGCGACATCACTGTTCGCGATGATCTGGTATGCGACGCGTGCCGATCATCTGGGGACATGGGAACTGTTCGGTCTGTTTTTCGGGATGGGGATCATCACCGGCACCATCGGCATCAATTACAGCCATGAATTGATGCACCAGCGGCCAAAGGTCGAACGCTGGATGGCGGATCTGTTGCTGGCCATGGCGCTCTATTCCCATTTCAGGTCCGAACATCTGCTGGTGCATCACCGTTATGTCGCCACACCGCGCGATCCGGTGTCGGCGCGTTACAACGAAAGTTTTTTCCGGTTTTTTCCGCGTGTCCTGTGGCAATGCTACGGGTCCGCCTTTGATGCGGAACGGGCGATGCTGGCCCGCAAGGGTCGGCCGTGGACCGACCGGGGCAACCCGTTCTGGCGGTACTGGGCCCTGCAACTGGCCTGTCTGGGGTTGGCGCTGGCGGTCGGTGGCTGGATCGGGCTGGCCTTGTTCGTCTGGCAGGCCTTCATCGCCGCGTGGCATCTGGAACTGGTCAACTATCTTGAACACTACGGGCTGACCCGCGAACATCTGGGGGACGGCAAATACGAATATGTCAAACCGCACCATTCCTGGAATTCGGCGCAAAAGGCGTCGAACTGGCTGCTGATCAACCTCCAGCGCCACTCGGACCACCATTTCAAGCCGGACCGCCGGTTTCCCCTGCTGCAGACCTATGATGCCGATGCGGCGCCGCAGTTGCCTTATGGTTATCCGATCATGGGGCTTGCGGCGATGACGCCCCCGGTCTGGCGCCGGATGATGAACCCGCGGGTCCGGGCGTGGCGCAAACAGCATTACAGCCACATCACGGATTGGTCCGCCTACAAGGACGCCACCAATCCCTGGCCCCGCTGAACGATGGCCACTGACCTTGTTCAGGCCGGGTCTGGTCCGACACGCACCATCTGTTTGCCGAAATTGCCGCCCGTCAGCATGGCGATGAAGGCCTGCGGGGCGGATGTCAGCCCCTCTGCGATGTCTTCGCGGTAAGCAACCCGCCCGTCCGCGACCATCGGTGCCACTTCGGCCATGAAGGCGGGGAATTTGTCGAAGTGGTCGAAAATGATGAATCCCTGCACCAGCAACCGCCGGGTCAGAATATGACGCCACACCGCGGGCAAAGGCTGGGCGGTGTCGTGGTTCTGACCGGAATACCACGCGATCATCCCGCATAGGGCGATGCGGCCATGGGTATTCATGCGGGGCAGCACGGATTCGAGTGTTTTGCCGCCGACGCTTTCAAAATAGATATCGACCCCGTCCGGTGCGGCCTCTGCTATGGCCGATGACAGTGCCTTTGCATCAAGGGCACGGTGGTCAAGGCAGACATCGTATCCCAGATCCTGCACCGCGTGGCTGCATTTGTCAGCCCCGCCCGCCACACCGATGACCCGCATGTTGCGGGCCCGTGCCAGTTGGCCGACGATACTGCCGACCGCCCCGGTGGCGGCGGACACGACGATGGTGTCGCCGTCGCGGGCGCGTCCGATGTCGTTCAGACCCACCCAGGCGGTGATGCCGGGCATTCCCAGTACGCCCTGCGCGGTCGAAATCGGTGCCAGCGCGGGATCGACAACCCGGACCGCCGTGCCGTCGCTAATCGCATGGGTTGTCCAGCCAAAGGACCCGGCCAGAATCGTGCCGGCCGGATAGGCGTCATGGCGGCTTTCCACCACCTCGGCGACGGTGCCGCCTTCCATCACGTCACCGATGGCAACCGGGCTGGCATAGGATTTCGCGTCGTCCATCCGGCCGCGCATATAGGGGTCAAGCGACAGCCATATGACGCGGACCAGCATCTGCCCGGGTGCAAGCGGTGGCAGGGTGACGGTCTGCGTGCGGAAATTTTCAGCCGTGGGCGCGCCGGTCGGGCGGCTGGCCAGAACGATCTGGGTGGCTTGGGTCATCGGCGTCTCTCCTGCTTGGTCCTGCGATGCAACCTAGCCTTGTTGGGGCTGCAGGACAGTGTGACCTTGCGCGGGCGGGGGCCAAAAAAAACCCCGCATGTTCCCAAAACACGGGAACAGCGGGGCAAAGGTAGTGCCTGCGCTGCAATCCATGCAGGACTGCCGCGGTCAGGCACCGGCGGTAACTGGTGAAATCTTAGGTGTGTTTTGCCATTTCTGCGCGGATCTGCTGGCGCAAAAGGTCAATCGGCACACGCTGGCCGTCGCGTTTGAATTGCCAATAGGTCCAGCCATTGCAGCTTGGCGCGCCTTCCAGATGCGCGCCGACCTGATGGATCGACCCTTTGACATCGTCACCGATCAGGGTGCCGTCGGCCCGGACCTTGACCTTGTGGCGACCGTTCATGGACCAAAGCTCTTCTCCCGGGCGCAGCATGCCGCGTTCGACCAGCACACCAAAGGCCACGCGGGGTTCGGACCGCTTGGATGTGCTGACCTCCAGCGCCTCGCGGTCGAATTTGCGGACCTTGGCGATCCGTTTCTCTGCGACGGCGCGATAGGCCTCCTCACGCTCGATCCCGATGAAATCGCGGCCCAGCATCTTGGCCACGGCACCGGTCGTGCCCGTGCCGAAAAACGGATCAAGGATCACATCGCCGGGGTTCGTCGTGCCGACCAGCACGCGGTGCAGCAGGCTTTCGGGTTTTTGGGTCGGATGCGCCTTGTCGCCGTTTTCGTCCTTGATGCGTTCGTGACCGGTGCAGATCGGCAGCATCCAGTCGCTGCGCATCTGCACGCCTTCATTCAGCGATTTCAGGGCTTCGTAGTTGAAGGTGTATTTGCTTGCTTCCTGCTTTGACGCCCAGATCAGCGTTTCATGGGCGTTGGTCAGGCGTTTGCCGCGGAAATTGGGCATCGGGTTGGTTTTGCGCCAGACCACGTCGTTCAGAATCCAGAACCCCTGATTCTGAAGTTCGGCCCCCATGCGGAACACGTTGTGATAGCTGCCGATGACCCAGATGGCGCCGTGCGGTTTCAGCAGGCGGCGGGCGGCGGTCAGCCAGTCACGGGTGAACCGGTCATACATCGCAAAGCTGTCGAACTGGTCCCAGTGGTCGTCAACCGCGTCCACCTTGGAATTGTCCGGCCGATGCAGGTCGCCGCGCAATTGAAGGTTGTAAGGGGGGTCAGCAAAAATCAGATCGACGGAGCCTTCCGGCAAACTGTTCATCACGTCTATGCAGTCCCCGCCCAAAATCTGGTTAAGCGGTAGCGTCAGGCCCTTTTGGGCCTTTGTTTTTATCGTCATGCTCTGCCTCTATCCCGGTGGATTTTTCCACTCGTTGATTAAGGACAGGATGACCTTTCGCAGCTTAAAGTGGCAACGAATAAATTGAATTGATCCGTCAGCTATTTATCTTGCCACAACATCTTGTGGATCGGCGCGAACGTGCGGCGGTGATGTGGTGTGACACCGTGACATTTCAGTCCCGCATGATGTTCGCGGGTCGGATATCCTGCGTTGCGGTCCCAGCCATAGCCGGGATGCTGTTGCGCCAATCCCACCATCCAGCGATCGCGCCACACTTTTGCCATGATTGAGGCCGCAGCGATGGATAATGACAGGGTGTCGCCCCGGATGACGGTCTGTGCGGGGCAGGGCAGGTCGGGCGGCATCCGGTTGCCGTCGATCAGCGCGAAATCAGGTGCAATGGCAAGATCTGCAAGGGCGCGGCGCATCGCGAGATGGCTGGCATTCAGGATATTCATCGCCTCGATCTCTGCCACGTCGGCCATGCCGAAACCGACGACGGCAATGGTCGGGATCAGGTCGAACAATGATTCGCGGCGTTTGATCGACAGAACCTTGCTGTCGCCAAGCCCGGGCGGGACAAGGTTGGGGTCAAGGATGACAGCGCAGGCCATGACAGGACCGGCCAAGGGGCCGCGCCCGACTTCGTCCACGCCGGCGATTCTCGCATGACCGGACAGGCGGGCGGCGTCTTCGTATCTGTGATCGGGCGCTGGGCGTATCATGACCGGACTGTGCCGTATCCGGGCGGTAGGGAAAAGGTGGGGAAAAAGCCAGTGTGTAAAAGGGCGGTCAGCCGGTGTGGCTGACCGCCCGTTGCCGGATGCAATGACCGGGGGGGGATCACGGGCATCCGGGCTGTCGACCACAGGCCGGGTCGCATCGACACAATGCTGTTGGCTGAATTGCTAGGCAATAACAGGCACTGGCGCG
Source organism: Rhodobacterales bacterium (assembly GCA_038225335.1). Classification (GTDB taxonomy): domain Bacteria; phylum Pseudomonadota; class Alphaproteobacteria; order Rhodobacterales; family Rhodobacteraceae; genus Loktanella. The sequence continues at coordinate 1,456 of JBBREW010000056.1, read as the reverse complement.
CCCGTGTCATAGCCGATACCATCGGTGGATATTGAATAACACGGCAGGTCAGGGTCAGGTGCACCCATGATGAAAAACTTGATCCTGATGTCCTTCGCTTTGTTCTGCGCCGCAACGGTGGCGCAGGCGGACTGTTATGCCGATTACAAGGCAAAACAGGACAACCCGCTGCGCCTGCACTATGGCGTGGCAGAGGTTGCTGGCGAATGTTCACCAGCCAATGCAACGGCGGCCCTTGGTCCGCGGTTGCTGGCTGATGGCTGGGCTCTGCTGACGGTCGTGGGCGTATTCGATGCAAACGGTCTGGACAGCAGAAGGGACAGCGCAGGTGAGTATTTCCTCCGCTACTGAGGCGCGCGAAATCGGCAATCGGATCGTTATTGGTGGTATCGCTGGAATCCTTGTGATTCTGGCGGCGACGGCTGTGCTGTTGTTCGTCAATCTGCCCGATGCCAATGCCTTTAACGCGCGGGTTGAACAGTTGTTCGTGGCCAACGACAACCTGACGACCAATGCTGAAATCAAGTTGCTGGAAATTCTGGCCCAGTCGGGGACGGCCTTTTCTGACACGCTGTCGTCCTATCGGTTCGTGATTTTTGTGTTGCTGGTCTTTGCCGCGGCGCTGCTGGTGGCCGCGGTCGCGTTTCTGGTCATGCTGATCGGGCTGACCCGGCGCATGGGACAGATCGAACGCAAGGGCATAGAGGTGAACAGCCTGCTGATCAGCCGCGATCAAGGGTCGGTTTATCTGAACAACTTTGAATTCAAGCTGACTGCGGCGGCCATCGAAACCCTGTCGGTTCTGGCAGAGGCGCGGATGGACGACGAGGTGTTGTCCGGCGCAGAGATCGAAGGCGTGATTTCCGGCCGCGATCCGTCCGACTGTGACGAAGCCGCCGGTGCCACGCGGATCAAGCGGCTGCGCGATACACTGGGCAACCAGATGGTCAGCGAACTGCTGGTCAAGAACATCGCCCGCAAGGGTTACATGCTGGCCATCGACAAGGATGTGATCCGCATGGTCTGATCCTAGCGGATCAGATAATCGGGCCCCGCCCGCCGCCAGAAATGCACCAGATGTTGCGCTTTGGCAGGCTGTTGGCCCATCGATTCTATCGCCAGAATGTCGGCCGCCACCAGTGCGGCTGTGCGGTAGGCACCCTGTGCCACGTCACGGTGATCCGCCAGCAGGGTTTCAAGATCGGCCGCGGCAGAGGTGAGCGCGAAACACAAGGCCAAGGCAGGTTCATTCGGCCAGTCGGTCGCCAGATCCTGCACGAGGGCTGCAAAATCGGCAGGTTTCTGCGCGGCGGTCGCGTGGGCGACCTGCGCGATCATGGCGTCCAGAACTGCGATCTGCATGGCTTGCGTATCCTTGTGACCCAGCCGACGTGTGCCAGAGCCTCTGGTTGCCATCTGATACCCGCATCCGTTTACGCCGAGGTTTACGGCCCTG
>JBBREW010000055.1:0-10500 GCA_038225335.1 Rhodobacterales bacterium | reverse complement strand
CTGATGCTGGCCGACCGGACGGCCGGATTGGAAGACAAGCTTGCCGCACAGGAACAAGAGCTGGCACAGCTGCGCGCCCATGTCACCAAAGCCGCGTCGCAACCGCCGCAGCGGATCGAGGTGCCGGTCATCCCGCAAGAGGTTTATGACGGCATGGCCGATATCGCAGAGCGGGCAGAGGCCTTGGCTGCGCAGGCGTCATCCGGGCGCTGAAGCGGCGGGTGTCGTGCGGGCCTGATGGGCTTTGCTGGACAGCAGGCGCGCGGCGTTCGACGTCTGTTACTGGCTGACAGTTCAACAGCTGAAAGCGTTCACTGATAGGTCCGTCGGGTGTTCAGCGTCTGACCGCTGACGAACTCTCGCAGGATGCAAATCTGTCCGGCAGTATAGCGCCATATCGCGCGGGTGGCAGGCTGTCCGGATCTCCGGACAGCCTGCACCGCAGGGGTCGTCAGCCGTTTGCTTCGCGGATCTTGTCTGCAGCGGCTTTGTCGAAGGTGATGCCGTGGTCGGTCAGCAGGGTGTCCAACTCTCCTGACAGGGTCATTTCTGTGACGATGTCACAGCCGCCGACGAATTCGCCTTTCACGTAAAGCTGCGGAATCGTGGGCCAGTCGGAAAATTCCTTGATGCCCTGACGCACCTCGTCGTCGGCAAGAACATTCACGTCTGCAAAGTCGACGCCCATGAAATTCAGCACACCGGCCACGCGGGATGAAAATCCGCACTGCGGCATGGTTTTGGTGCCTTTCATGAACAACACCACATCATTGGCGGTCACGGTGTCCTTGATCTTGTCAGTGGCGGTCATGGCGGTGTTCCTTGATATTCAGGGGACTGTCACAGGGGACAGAAAACGGGGTGACCAAAGCGGTCAGGGTGCTTTTGTCGTCAGGGCCAGCGCGTGCAATTCGCCTTGGCTGCCGTCCATCTTGCCTTTCAGGGCCGCATAGACGGCGCGTTGTTGCTGCACACGGTTCTGCCCCTTGAAACTGGGGTCGATCACCTCTGCGGCGAAATGGGACCCATCGTCGCCCTGCACGGTGATCTGTGCGTCAGGGAAACTTTCACGCAGCAGGGTTTCGATGTCATGCGCGGTAATCGCCATTGTCGGTGTCCTTTGATCGGTGCCTTTAACTTAAGAACCTGCCGGGACGGGGGCAAGGGGCCGTCTGGCACCCCGCGCGCCCGTGCACCCCGCTGCCGTCAGGCAACGGCCGCGGCAAAAGCCGTGCGGTAGAGATGGCACAGATCGGCCAAGGGGGCTTGTGCGGCGCCAAAGGTCACCGTTGTGCCGCCCACATGCCCGACCTGTGCCAGCGGCACATGGGCCGCGATGGCCGCATCCAGCAACGCCTGTGCCTGCGCCGGGGTGGCGGCGATCAGATATCGCGCCTGATCTTCGGCAAAAAGCTGCACGGTGTCGTCGCTATCCAGCGTGATGCCCACATCCGCCGTGGCCGCCAGTTCGAACGCCGCGAGTGCGAGGCCGCCGTCGCCCAGATCGGTGCAGGCCGTGATCAGATCTGCATGATCGCGGACAAAGGCGCCATGAGCCGCCTCTGCCACCAGATCGACGTGCGGTGCGTCGCCGTCCTTGCGGTCCAGATGTTCGGCCAGAAACGCCGTCTGCCCCATGTGACCCGCCGTCTGGCCCAGCAGCAGCAGGACATGCCCTTCTGCCACCATGCCCCCGATGATGCGGGTCACGTCGGCAATCAGCCCGACCGCGCCGATGGTCGGTGTGGGCAGGATGGCCGTGCCGTCGGTTTCATTATAAAGCGACACGTTACCCGACACGATGGGCATATCAAGTGCTCTCACAGCCGCACCGATTCCTTTGATCGCACCCACGAACTGCCCCATGATGCGCGGCTTTTCCGGATTGCCGAAGTTCATGTTGTCGGTCGTGGCCAGCGGCAGCGCACCCACGCAGATCAGGTTGCGATACGCCTCTGCCACGGCCTGTTTGCCGCCTTCGAACGGATTGGCAAAGACATAGCGGGGCGTCACGTCAGACGTAAAGGCCAGCGCCTTTTGCGTGCCATGGATCCGCACGATGCCCGCACCCGCGCCGGGGATGCGCAGGGTGTCGCCCATGACCTGCGCGTCGTATTGTTCAAAGACCCAGTTTTTCGCCGCGTAATTCGGGCTGCCGATCAGCGACCGCAGGCCGGCGATCGGATCAACCTGTGGCACGTCACCCACCGGGGCGGCGGGGGGCGTTTCTTCCCACGGCCGGTCGTATTCCGGGGCAGACGACGCGAGTTTCGACAGCGGAAGGTCCGCCTTGACCGCGCCGTTGTGCAGGATCAGAAAACGGTCCTCTGCGATGGTTTCACCCACAATGGCGAAATCAAGGTCCCATTTCACAAAGACCGCGCGGGCCGCATCCTCCAGTTCGGGACGCAGGACCATCAGCATGCGTTCCTGACTTTCGGACAGCATCATCTCATAAGCGGTCATGTGGGTTTCGCGCTGCGGCACGGATTCAAGGGTCAGCCGGATGCCAAGGCCCCCTTTGTCACCCATTTCCACAGCAGAGCAGGTCAACCCGGCAGCGCCCATGTCCTGAATGGAGATGACGGCCCCGGTGGCCATCAGTTCCAGCGTCGCTTCCATCAGGCGTTTTTCGGTAAAGGGGTCGCCGACCTGAACGGTGGGGCGCTTGTCCTCTATCGTGTCGTCGAATTCGGCGGATGCCATCGTCGCGCCGCCGACGCCGTCGCGCCCGGTCTTGGCCCCCAGATAGACGACGGGCATGCCCACGCCGGACGCCGCCGAATAAAAGATTTTGTCCGCATCTGCGAGGCCCGCCGCAAAGGCGTTCACAAGGCAATTGCCGTTATAAGATTCGTCAAAGCGCACTTCGCCCCCGACCGTCGGCACGCCAAAGGCATTGCCGTAACCGCCGACACCCGCCACGACGCCGTTGACCAGCTGACGTGTCTTGGGGTGGGATGGCAGGCCGAACGACAGGGCGTTCATCGCCGCAATCGGACGTGCGCCCATGGTAAAGACATCGCGCAAGATGCCACCCACGCCGGTTGCAGCGCCTTGGTAGGGTTCGATGTAGGAGGGGTGATTGTGGCTTTCCATCTTGAACACCACGGCCTGACCGTCACCGATATCGACGACACCCGCATTTTCACCGGGGCCGCAAATGACCTGTGGCCCGGTCGTCGGCAATGTGCGCAGCCATTTCTTTGACGACTTGTAGGAACAATGTTCGTTCCACATGGCCGAAAAGATGCCCAGTTCGGTAAACGTCGGGTCGCGTCCGATGATCTGCAGGATGCGGTCATATTCGTCAGGGGTCAGCCCGTGGGCGGCAATCAGGTCTGGTGTGATGGTCGGTTCGGTCATGGCGTCCCCCGGACTGCAGCGTTGACGTGCTTTTAGGCGAGGGTGCGACGAAGGGGAAGGCCCGAGGCTTTGCGATGTGATCAGCGCAACAGACAAACAAGGGATCGTGTGGCAGGGGGCGGCAGGACAAGGTGCGGCCAAAAAAAAGCCGGGCGCAAAGGCCCGGCGAAGTCCAACAGGGAGGTGAGGAGACCGGCTTGCACCGTGTCGCCTCATCTTCGGAGATAGGGCTTGAAAATTAAGCAATCAACAAAAATGCACGTCAAAGGTTGCAAACCCGCTATGCGATGCGTGCATGGCGCAACATGTTGCGCTAACAAAGCCGCTTTCAGCCTGAAAAAGTGGCTGAAAATGTTTTGAGGCTGCAAAAGGTCAGAAGGCCTTCGGTTTGGTTTCCGACAACTGACGCACGGATTGACGGTGGGCAAAAATCTCTTCCTGCACGAAATCGCGGAACGCCATGATCCGGCGCGATTGGCGCAATTCTTCGGGATAGGCCAAAAAGACCGGGACTTCGCCGCTTTCGATTTCGGGCAGGCAGCGCACCAGATGCGGAAAATCTTCGGTGACGTAATCAGGCAGGACGCCGACGCCAAGGTTGTTGATCACGCCCTGCAGCACGCCAAAGTAATTGTTCACGGTAAAGATCGACTGGACATCATGGGACAGCAGGTGGTGGATCAGCGTCGATCCGGCGCTGACCTGTGTGGACGACAGGGCCTGACAGATCAGGCGGTGACCTTTGATCTGTTCGATCTGATCCAGCGGCGGGCGGTTTGAAAGGTATTCTTCCGTCGCATAAAGCCGCATCCGGATATTCATCAACCGTTTGCGGATCAGATCGGCCTGACTGGGTTCTTTCATCCGGATCGCGACATCGGCTTCGCGCATGGGCAGATCAAGCACGCGTTCTTCCAGCATCAGATCAATCTTGATGTCGGGATATTTTTCATAAAGTTTCGGCAACCGCGGGGCCAACCACAGGGTGCCGAATCCCGTGGTCGTGGTGACCCGCAATTCACCGAACACCTCTTCTTCGGAATCGCGGATGCGGGCTGATGCCGCCTCCAGCCTGCGGTTCATGGATTTGGTGGCGTCAAACAGCAGTTCGCCCTGTTCGGTCAGAATCAGCCCGCGGGCATGGCGGTGGAACAGCGTGGCGTTCAGGGTCTCTTCCAGGGCGCGAATCTGGCGGCTGACCGCCGATTGCGACAGGTGCAGCACATCGCCCGCATGGGTCAATGACCCCGCGTCAGCGACGGCGTGAAAGATTCGAAGCTTATCCCAGTCCATCCCCGCCCCTTGTTGCATTGGTTAACCGTGCGCGTTGTAACTTCCTTACGCAGTCAAAGGTCACAAATCAATGAACGCTCGCAGGGGGAAAAGGCTTTGTAGGTCATAAATTATGACCTAAGCTGTCCGGTATCGGCACATTGCGCATGAGGAGGTGCATAATGACCCGGCAGGATATCACACTGAATGATCGGTTCGACCTGACCAAACATCAGGTTTTGCTGAATGGGACACAGGCGCTGGTCAGGCTGATGCTGATGCAGCGCGCGCGTGATCTGGCGGCCGGGCATGATACCGCAGGCTATGTCACCGGATACCGTGGATCACCGCTGGGGGCTGTGGACCTGCAGATGGCACGCGCGGAACCGGTGCTGACGGCGGCGCAGGTCACGTTTCAACCCGGTCTGAACGAAGATCTGGCCGCCACCGCCCTGTGGGGCAGCCAGCAGGCGGAACTGCGCGGCGAAGGGCGGTATGACGGTGTCTTTGGCCTTTGGTATGGTAAGGGGCCGGGGGTGGACCGGTCCGGTGACGTGATGCGCCACGCCAATATGGCGGGCACATCGCCGCTGGGCGGGGTCATCATGGCAATGGGCGACGACCACACCGGCGAAAGCAGCACCACCCTGCACCAGTCCGATTGGGCGATGATCGACGCCTATATGCCGATCGTCAGCCCCGCTGGCGTGCAAGAGGTGCTGGATTACGGGCTTTATGCCTGGGCGCTGTCACGGTTTGCCGGGGTCTGGGTCGGTCTGAAGACGATGAAGGACACGATCGAGGTCACGTCCGTCGTGGACGGCGATCCGCACCGCCAGAGCTTTGTCACACCCGATATTTCCTTGCCCGACGGGGGGCTGAACATCCGTCTGGTCGACACCCCCGTCGCCCAGGAGGCGCGGATGATCGACCACAAGCGGTTCGCGGCAGAGGCCTTCAGCCGTGCCAACCGCATGGACCAGCGCAAATGGGGCAAGGCGGGGGCCCGCATCGGTTTCGTTGCCGCGGGCAAGAACTGGCTGGATCTTGTCCATGCCCTGTCCTTGCTGGGCATTGATGCTGACGCCGCGGACCGTCTGGGGATCACGACCTACAAGGTCGGTCAGGTCTGGCCGCTGGACATGGCCGGGTTCCACGACTGGGCCGAAGGGCTTGATCTGGTCGTGGTGGTCGAAGAAAAGCGCAAGCTGATCGAAGTGCAGGTCAAAGAGGCGCTGTTCGACGATAGCCGCACCCGCGTCTATGGCTGGCACAAGGGCGACGAGCACTCCACCGGGCGGCGCGAGGAAATCTTTCCTACCCGCTATGCGCTTGACCCGATCTGGATCGCGGAAAAGCTGGGTAATATCCTGATCGAGGAAGGCTGCGGATCGGACAGCATCACGGCCGGACTGGCTGCGTTGGAAGAGGCCCGCCGCGCCGACAATCTGCCCGAACTGGCGGCCCGGTTGCCCTATTTCTGTTCCGGCTGTCCGCACAACACATCGACCAAGGTGCCGCAGGGTAGTCGCGCCTATGCCGGTATCGGCTGTCATTACATGGTGCAGTGGATGGACCGGGAAACGACCGGGTTCACCCAGATGGGCGGCGAGGGGGCGAACTGGGTCGGAGAGGCGCCCTTCAGCAAGACAGGGCACGTGTTCCAGAACCTTGGCGACGGCACCTATAACCATTCGGGGGTGCAGGCGATCCGTTTTGCCCTGATGGCGGGGACGACGATCACCTACAAGATCCTGTTCAACGATGCGGTTGCAATGACGGGCGGGCAGGGCAACGACGGGGGGCTGACGGCGGGGCAGATCGCGCGCGAACTGGTGGCCATGGGGGTCAAGGACCTGCGCGTGGTCTATGATGACAAGGAAGACGTCTCTGCCGCCGATTTTCCGCCGGGCATTTCCCTGCGCGAACGCGCGGACCTGCCGCTGGTGCAGGCGGAACTGGCGCAGGTGAAAGGCGTCAGCGCCTTGATCTATATCCAGACCTGTGCCGCTGAAAAACGCCGCCGCCGCAAACGCGGCCAGTTTTCGGACCCCGATCAGCGCATCTTTATCAACACGGACGTCTGCGAAGGCTGCGGCGACTGCGGCGTGCAGTCCAATTGCGTGTCGCTGGTGCCGGTGGATACCGAACTTGGCCGCAAACGGGCAATCGACCAATCATCCTGCAACAAGGATTTTTCCTGCGTCAAAGGGTTCTGTCCGTCATTTGTGACGGTAAATGGTGCCAAACTGAAAAAGGCGGCGACGGCGCAGATCGATGTCCCTGATCTGCCGGACCCGGTCCTGCCGCAGATCGACGGCACCTACAACGTGGTGATCACGGGTGTGGGGGGCACCGGGGTCGTGACGATCGGTGCTGTGCTGGCGATGGCCGCCCATCTGGACGGCAAGGGTGCGGGCATGATGGAAATGGCGGGCCTTGCGCAAAAGGGCGGGGCGGTTCACATCCATTGCCGTCTGGCCCGGCAGCCGGCGGACATCAGCGCGATCCGTGTCGCCACCGGCGAATGTGACGCACTGATCGGCGGCGATCTGGTGGTGTCTGCCGGGGCCAAGACGATTGGGCTGACCCGCACCGGACGCACGCGCGGTGTGGTCAACGCGCACGAGATCATCACCGGTGAATTCACCCGCGACACCGGGTTCCGCCTGCCTGTCGACCAGCTGAAACTGTCATTGCAGGCCCGGTTGCGCGATGATGTGCATCTGTTCGACGCGACAGAGCTGGCACGGATCACGATGGGCGACAGCATCTATTCGAACATGATGATCTTTGGCGCGACATGGCAGATCGGGGCCATTCCCCTGACACTTGATGCAATCACACGGGCGATCACGCTGAACGGGGCGGCGGTGGACCGCAATCTGCGTGCGTTCGAACTGGGGCGCTGGGCGGTGCTTCATCCTGCGGATGCGGCGGCGCTTGCGGTAGAGACCGTCACAAGGCTGCCCGCGACGCTGGATGAAAGAATAGCATTTCGGGAACGGCATCTGACCACCTATCAGAACGCAGCACTCGCGCGGCGGTATCGGGCGCTGGTGGACCGGTTCACCGACCCGGACCTGCGGGCTGCGGTGGCTGTCGGTTATCACAAGTTGCTGGCCTACAAGGATGAATACGAAGTGGCGCGCTTGCTGTGCGACACGGCGGCACAGGCCCGGGCGGCGTTCGACGGTGAATTGACCGTGAACTATCATCTGGCGCCGCCGTTCCTGTCACGCATGGGGCCCGATGGCCGGCCTGCCAAGCGGACCTTCGGCCCCGGTATCGCGCGGCTGATGCCGTTGCTGGCCCGGCTGAAGGTACTGCGGGGCACGCCCTTTGACCCCTTTGGCCGGACAGAGGAACGGCGCATGGAACGTGACCTGATCGCCCAGTACGAGGCGGACATGGATGCGGTCCTGCGGATCGCCGGGCCGGAAAACCACGCGGCGGCGGTGGCGCTGGCCTTGTTGCCGGACACTATCCGCGGCTTTGGTCCGGTGAAGGCCGCCAATGCGCAAAAAGCCGCAGTCCAGCGCGCGGACCTGCTGGCCCGGATGCACGACGGACCACAGCAGATCGCAGCGGAATAGGGGTGCTATCCGGTCTGGACCGGCGGCGCACGGCGTGCATGGATATTCCCCATGGTCAGACCTATGATCGCGGGCAGGACCCGTGCCACGCGGCGGCGTGGGGGGGCGGGGTAAAGCGAAGGGTGCGCAATGGCAGTGGGAATCTTTGACAGCGGCTTGGGCGGTCTGACCGTCTATGACGCGATTGCACGGCGTCTGCCGGATCTGCCGGTCGTCTATCTGGGGGACAACGCCAACGCCCCTTACGGCGTGCGCGATTCCGATGACATTTACCGCCTGACGACGCAGGCCACCCAGCGTCTGTTCGATGCGGGGTGTGATCTGGTCATTCTGGCCTGCAACACCGCCAGCGCCGCCGCCCTGCGCCGCATGCAGGAATCTTGGGTGCCACAGAACAAGCGTGTGCTGGGCGTGTTTGTGCCCCTGATCGAGGCGCTGACCGAACGGCAGTGGGGCGACAATTCCCCGCCCCGCGAGGTTGCGGTGAAACACGTGGCCCTGTTTGCCACCCCTGCGACCGTGCGCAGCCGCGCGTTTCAACGCGAGCTGGCGTTCCGCGCCATCGGTGTCGATGTCGAGGCGCAAGCCTGCGGCGGTGTCGTCGATGCCATCGAGGACGGCGATTTCATTCTGGCAGAGGCGCTGGTGCGGTCGCATGTCGATGCGCTGAAACGCAAGATGCCCGAACCCGATGCGGCGATGCTGGGCTGCACCCACTATCCGCTGATGGCGGATGTATTTCAGGACGCGCTGGGTGCTGACGTCAAAGTCTACTCTCAGGCCGATCTGGTGGCTGAAAGTCTGGCCGACTATCTGGCGCGACGCCCGCAGATGATCGGGTCCGGCACGCAGACGACCTTTCTGACCACGGGCGATCCGAAAAAGGTGTCTTCGCGTGCGACGCAGTTCTTGCGCCAATCGATCACATTCACAGCCGCCTGATCCCTTGGTGATCAGACGTCACCTTGTCCGGTCACGGGCAAGCCCTTAAATCTGCCCCAAAGGGGATACTGCATCATGACCCATAACGTCGCCATTCTGGGCGCATCCGGATATACCGGCGCGGAACTTGTCCGGCTGATTGCCACGCATCCGTCCATGACGATCACAGGTCTGTCGGGCAACGCCAAGGCGGGCATGGCGATGGCTGACGTGTTTCCGCATCTGCGGCATCTGGACCTGCCGCGTCTTGCGACGATCGAATCCATGTCGTTCGACGATGTCGATCTGGTGTTCTGCGCCTTGCCCCATGCCACATCGCAGGCGGTGATCGCCAAGCTGCCGTCGCATCTGAAAATCGTGGATTTGTCTGCCGATTTCCGGCTGCGCGATCCTGCAGCCTATGAAAAATGGTACGGCAAACCCCACGCGGAACCGGAACTGCAACGCGAGGCGGTTTACGGTCTGACCGAATTCTACCGCGATGATATCCGCACGGCGCGGCTGGTTGCGGGCACGGGCTGTAACGCGGCCACCGGGCAATACGCGCTGCGTCCGCTGATTGCGACGGGGGTGATTGATCTGGACGATATCATCATCGACCTGCTGGCCGCCGTGTCCGGCGCAGGCCGGACGGCCAAGGAAAATCTGCTGCATGCGGAATTGTCCGAAGGCGCGCATGCCTATGCGGTGGGCGGCACGCACCGCCATCTGGGAGAATTCGATCAGGAGTTTTCACTGATCGCCGGCCGTCCGGTGCAGGTGCAGTTCACGCCACATCTGATCCCGGCCAACCGGGGTATTCTGGCGACGGTTTACGTCAAGGGTGACCCCGACGCCGTCTATCGCACCCTGTCAGACGCCTATGCGGCAGAGCCGTTCATCGTCGTGCTGCCGATGGGGGAACATCCGTCGATCAAACATATCCGGGCCAGCAATTTTTGCCACATCGGTGTCGTGGCTGACCGGATTCCGGGGCGGTGTCAGGTCATTGCGACGCTTGATAACCTGACAAAAGGATCCAGCGGACAGGCCTTGCAGAACGCCAATCTGATGCTGGGTCTGCCGGAAACCGCGGGCCTGATGATGGCGCCGGTGTTCCCGTGATGGGCTGCAGTTTTAACAGAAAGGTGGTCTTGTGAAGGGGTTGAAGAAAAAGCGGCGGGTGCAGGTTCTGGCCCTGTCTGGCATCTGCCTTGTTGCGGTGCTGGGCTTGCTTGCGGTGCTGCCAAAGGATTCGTTCCAGTTTTTCCGCTCTCCCAGCGAGGTGGCATCGAATCCCCCCAGCGAGACAGAGTTGTTCCGCATCGGGGGTCTGGTCGAGGAT
>JBBREW010000054.1:0-10529 GCA_038225335.1 Rhodobacterales bacterium | reverse complement strand
TACGCCGGGGTTGTGGGCGAATACCTGCTGCACCCATCCCGACTGGCAAGAGCCTGCGGAGAAATGTGCCATCCGCCGCCTGTCCGAAGAGTTGGGCATCACCGGCCTGCGCCTGACCCACCGCGACCGCATCGAATACCGTGCCGATGTCGGCGGCGGCCTGATCGAACACGAGGTAGTGGACGTCTACTTGGCGCAGGCACCCGCCGATCTGTCCATCACCCCCCATCCGGCAGAGGTGATGGCCGTCCGCTGGATTTCATTGCGGGATTTGTCACGCGACATCGCCGCAGACCCGGCGCGGTTCACGCCCTGGCTGCGGATTTATCTGGCAGACCACGCCGCCGCGATCTTCGGATCGGACTGCACCCTGTAGCCGGCCATGGTCTGCCAAGACCGGCGACAGGTGCGCGGCCGTGTCAGGATGCGGTGATGACGTAGGTGATGTACCCTGCGATCAGCAACAGACCAAAGCCCCGCCCGATGATCTTTTGGGTCAGCAACAGCGCCGTCAGGACCACCGACACACCGATCATGATCGGCAGATCAAATGTCAGGAAACGGTCCGCGACCGGAATGGGCGTGATGATGGCGGTAATTCCCAGAATACCCAGCACGTTGAAGATGTTCGATCCGACCACGTTGCCGATGGCGATTTCGGACTGCTTTCGAAAGGCCGCGATGACCGATGTGGCCAGTTCCGGCAGCGATGTGCCGATGGCAACGATGGTCAGCCCGATAAACGCCTCTGACACACCGAAACCGCGGGCGATATTGACTGATCCGTCCACCAGAAACCGCGCGCCGAACAGAAGGGCAACCAACCCGACCAAGACCCAAAGGGCCGACACGACCATGGATTGCGGTGCGCCCGCGTCCAGATCGTCTTCTGCGTCGCCCGGCTGAAGATAGGCCCAGATCAGATAGCCCACCAGACCGGCGAACAGGGCCACGCCCGACAACCGCCCCACTTGTCCTGTGGCAAAAACGGGGATCAGCACCGCAGCGGCAATCAGCATGACGGCGGTGTCACGCTTCAACGTCGCACCCGACACACGGATCGGCCAGACCAGACAGGTTACGCCCACGATCAGAAGGATATTGGCGATGTTGGACCCGACGATATTGCCCACCGCAATATCGGGCACCCCGCCAAGGGCGGCATCCACTGACACCAGCAATTCAGGCATCGACGTGCCGAAACCCACGACCGTCAACCCGATCAGCAGGGGCGGGATCGCCATCCGCTTTGCAATGCCGACGCTGCCCCGCACCAGCCCTTCGCCACCCAGAAACAGGCCGACAAGGCCTGCCAACACATAGAAATAATCCAAGATTTCGTCCCCAGCCCATGGCGGTCTGCCACAAGGCACAGGTGGTGGTGGCGGGGCGTGCGGCGCAAGGTCGCAACGGAAATATAAATGGGGCGCGATCCAGCGATCACGCCCCACCATCTCGCGTCAAGTCTGCCGGATCAGTTCAGCGCCAGATCGGTTACCGCATGGGTCCATGCACCCGTCGGCGCGGCAGAGATGACCGGATCAGACCCGCCACCCAACAGCGTATCGACCGTGCGCTGGTAATCAGCCTCGTCCAGCGATCCGTCCGATCCGGCGGTCAGCAGGGCGATTTCCGTCATCATCCGCTCTTGTGCGGCCAGTGACTGTGCCCCGGTCTCATCGTTGTCGACCACGATCTGGGCGGCCTCTGCCGGATTTTCCTGTGCGTATGCCCAGCCTTGCATGGACGCGCGGACAAACTTTGCCATCTTTTCCACAAAGGCCGGATCGTCCAGATTGTCTTCCAGCACCCACATCCCGTCTTCAAGGGTGGCGACCCCCTGATCTTCGTATTTGAAGGTGACCAGTTCATCAGGGTTCACGCCCGCATCCAGAACCTGACCGTATTCGTTATAGGTCATGGTCGAAATGCAGTCGGCCTGCCGCTGCAACAGCGGATCGACGTTGAAGCCCTGTTTCAGCACCGTGACACCGTCATCGCCGCCTTCGGTCGGGATGCCGACCTGACTCATCCACGACAGGAAGGGGTATTCGTTGCCGAAGAACCAGACACCGATCGTCTTGCCCCGGAAATCCTCGACCGTGGTGATACCGGTATCTTTCCAGCAGGTCAGCATCAGGCCAGAGGTCTTGAACGGTTGGGCGATGTTCACCACCGGCAACCCTTTTTCACGGGCGGCCAGCGCGGATGGCATCCAGTTCAGCATGACATCGGCACCGCCACCGGCCAGCACCTGCGGCGGTGCGATATCGGGCCCACCCGGCAGGATGGTGACGTTCAGCCCCTCTGCCTCGTAGAAACCCTTGTCCTGTGCGACGTAGTATCCGGCAAACTGGGCCTGTGTGACCCACTGCAATTGCAGCGTCACATCGTTGTCCTGTGCGGCCGCTGCCGTGGCGGCAAGGGTCAGTGCGGTCGCGGTGATGATCTTTTTCATGATGTTCCTCTTTATGTTGGTGGTGTGGGCCGGGTTGTGCCGGTCTTTGGTGTGATTGGGGTCAATTGCGCTGGGAGGGGTGCCAGAAGGTGACACGCCGTTCGATCAAGGCCATCGCGCCATAAAACGTGCTGCCCGCAAGGGCCGCCACGACAATCTCTGCCCAGACAAGGTCAAGCGCAAGCTGTCCGACAGAGGTCGAGATGCGAAATCCCATCCCGACCGTGGGAGAACCGAAAAATTCAGCGACAATCGCCCCGATCAAGGCAAGTGTCGTGGCGATTTTCAGCCCGTTGAACACAAAAGGCAGCGCCGCCGGCAGACGCAGCTTCAGCAGACTTGGCCAGTATCCGGCCCCATAGGTCCGCATCAGGTCGCGCTGGATCTGCGTGGTATCCCGCAGCCCGGCCACGGTGTTCACAAGGATCGGAAAAAACACCATGACGCCCACGACAGCCGCCTTTGACGGCCAGTCGCTGCCCAGCCATTTGACAAAGATCGGTGCCGTGCCGACGATCGGCAGGGCCGCCATGAAGGCCCCCACAGGCAGGATGCCACGGGTCAGAAAATCGGACCGGTCCACAGCGACCGCCACGGCAAAGGCCGCAACCGCGCCCGCAACATAGCCCGTCAGCGCACCTTTCAGGATCGTCTGGACAAAGTCAGCCCACAGGATCGACAGGCTTGCGCCAAACCGGACCGCAATGGCAGAAGGTGGCGGCAGGATGATCGGACTGACCTCTCCCAGACGGACGCCGATTTCCCACATCAGCAGCAGGGTAACCCCGAAAACCAGGGGGGCTGCCCAAGCGGCCAGACCTGCGGTGCGTCGCGCCATCCACAGATTGAGGCCCCACCCGCAGGCCCAGACAATCAGCACCGCAGCGACAGCCATCAGCGCAACCCTCCCATGCGGCGCAGGGCCGTGCGTTCCATCAGACTGAACAAGCCCACCAACAGTGCCGCCGTGATGGCCGCCGCAAACAGGGCCGCCCAGGTGACCAGCGGTTGCCCGTACTGATCGCCTACCAGCATCCGCGCGCCGAAACCGGCCCGCGCACCGGTCGGCAATTCGCCGACGATCGCCCCGACCAGAGCGGCGGAAATGCCGATCTTCAGCGACGCAAACAGATAGGGCAGCGAGGCAGGCAACCGAAGCTTCCAGAACCCCTGCACCGGGTTGGCGTGATAGGTCCGCAGAAGATCCAGCTGCATTGCATCGGGGCTGCGCAGACCTTTGACCATTCCGACCACGACCGGAAAGAATGACAGATAGGCGCTGATGACGGCCTTTGGCAGCAGGCCCTGTATGCCAAGCGATCCGAGCATCACGATGATCATCGGCGCAAGGGCAAGGATCGGGATCGTCTGGCTGGCCACCGCCCATGGCATCACGCTCAGGTCCATCGTGCGACTGAACACGATCCCCACGGCCAGCAGGACCCCAAGCGTCGTGCCGATCACGAACCCCAGCAGCGTCGCCGACAGCGTGACCCAGCCATGATAGACAAGACTTTGCCGCGACGTGACATTGGCACCCACGGTTGTCCGCCACAATTCGCCCGCGACCTGCTGCGGTCCGGGCAGACTGGGCCGGTCCAGCACATAGGTCGCACCGATGACCTGCGGATTGCGCCAAGCCAGCGCGACCGCCCCGACCTCTTGCCGGGCGCGCGGCGTGTCGGGCGTCACCGTGACACCGTCGCGCTGGGCCTGATCCACGGCCAGATGGATATTCATCGGCACCACCGTGACCACCCATACGGCCAGCAGCAGCAACAGCACGCTGATCACCGGAAGGCTGCGACCCATCACGCGGGCCATCCTTGCATTTTCGAAACTGCGCCCGGCAAAGCGTCCACCGTTCCCCTCATGCGCAACGCTCACACATGGTCATGCCCCGCCCGTAATCCATCCCGCACCCGGTGCGCGATCGCGATGAATTCAGGACTGTCGCGGATATCAAGCGGCCTCTCGCGCGGCAGCGTGCTCTCGATCACGTCTGCAATGCGCCCCGGCCGGGGGGACATGACAACGATCCGGGTGGACAGATAGACGGCCTCGGGGATGGAATGGGTGACGAAACCGATGGTCTTTTGCGTCCGCGCCCAAAGGTGCAACAGTTGTTCGTTCAGGTGATCGCGGACAATCTCGTCCAGCGCACCGAAAGGTTCGTCCATCAACAGAATATCCGCATCAAAGGCCAGCGCCCGCGCGATGCTGGCCCGCTGCTGCATCCCGCCGGACAACTGCCATGGGAATTTCTTCTCGAACCCTGAAAGATCGACCAGATCAAGCACACGTTGCACGCGGGAGGCCTGTTCCGCCTTGGAAAACCCCATGATTTCCAGCGGAAGGCGCACATTGCCGCCAATGGTCCGCCATGGATAGAGTCCCGCCGCCTGAAACACATAGCCATAGGCGCGGGCGCGGCGCGCCTCCTCTGGCGTCATGCCGTTGACACGCAGCGTGCCGCCTGTCGGCGTTTCCAGCCCGGCGATGCACCGCAGGAATGTTGTCTTGCCACAGCCTGACGGGCCGATGAAACTGACGAAATCGCCTTTGGCGATATCCAGCGTGACGTCCTTGAGGGCATGGACCGGTCCGTCATTGGTCTGGAATGTCAGATCGACCGCCCGTGCCGCGATCACGCAAGGGGGCGCTGCCCCCGGTGCCGCAAGCGGCCCCTCCCCCGGAGTATTTTCAAAAAAGCGAGGCTGATGATCCGCCTGCGTCATACGCCGGTCGCCGGTATTCCGGTCCGTTCAACAGCGCGGGGTGCTGTGAGGCCTTTCCACGTCGATAGCGCGCGGTTGACCGCACCCTGCGCCGTGCGGGCCACAAACTGGCCATGCCCCGGCTGGGGTATGATGGCGCCATCCGCATAGGCCACCCGCCCACGGGTCAGGGTGTAGCGCGGCAGTCCCTTCACGGTCTGACCTTCGAACACGTTGTAATCGATTGCGGATTGCTGGGTGTCAGCGGTGATGGTCTTGGTCGCTTCGGGGTCCCAGACCACCAGATCGGCGTCTGCGCCGACCAGAACCGCCCCTTTGCGCGGATAACAGTTCAGGATCTTGGCGATATTCGTCGATGTGACCGCGACAAATTCGTTCGGTGTCAATCGCCCGGTGTTCACGCCATGGGTCCACAACATCGGCAGTCGGTCTTCCAGCCCGCCAGTGCCGTTCGGGATCTTGGTAAAGTCATCCAGACCGGTGCGCTTTTGTGCGGTGGTGAACGCGCAGTGATCTGTCGCCACGACCGAGAGCGATCCGCTTTGCAATCCGGCCCAGAGGCTGTCCTGATGGTGTTTGTTGCGAAAGGGGGGCGACATCACCCGTCGCGCCGCGTGATCCCAGTCGGCGTGGGCGTATGCGCTGTCATCCAGGGTCAGATGCTGGATCAGCGGCTCTCCCCAGACGCGTTTGCCCTGCATCCGCGCCCGGCGGATCGCCTCGTGGCTTTCCTCGCAGGAGGTGTGGACAACATAGAGAGGCACCCCAGCCATATCGGCGATCATGATGGCGCGGTTGGTGGCTTCGCCTTCGACCTGCGTGGGCCGGGAATAGGCATGGGCCTCTGGCCCGGTGTTCCCGGCGGCCAGCAGTCGGGCGGACAGTTCAGCGACCACGTCGCCATTTTCTGCGTGGACCATGGCAATGCCGCCCAGTTCCGACAGGCGGCTGAAGGACGCGAACAATTCGTCATCGTTCACCATCAGCGCGCCCTTGTAGGCCATGAAATGTTTGAACGTGTTGATCCCGCGCTCAATCACGGCCGGCATCTCGTCGAAGACCTGTTTGTCCCACCACGTCACGGCCATATGAAAGCTGTAGTCGCAATGCGCACGGGTGGACTTGTTGTCCCACATCTGAAGCGCGTCCAGCAGGCCCTGCCCGGGGCTGGGCAATGCGAAATCCACCACCATCGTCGTGCCACCCGCCAGCGCCGCCCGTGTGCCGGATTCAAAATCATCGGCGGAATAGGTCCCCATGAACGGCATTTCCAGATGGGTATGCGGGTCGATCCCGCCCGGCATGACATAGCATCCGGACGCGTCAATCACCTCGTCGCCTGTCAGGTCCGGTCCAATGGCCGCAATCTTGCCGCCCTCGATCAGAACATCGGCCCTGTAGGTCAGATCGGCGGTGACCACCGTTCCATTCTTGATGACTTTGCTCATATCCTGCTCCTTTTTCGGCCTTCTTCTCGTTCCAAGTATCCCGGGGGAGGGCCCGTCAGGGGCCGGGGGCAGCGCCCCCTCAGGCGACGATGCCCGCCGTCTCGACCACCGCATGAAACAGCACATCGGTGCCCGCTGCGGCCCAGTCCTTGCTGATCTCTTCGGCCTCGTTGTGGCTTAACCCGCCGACGCAAGGACACATGACCATCGCTGTAGGATACAGACGGTTGATCCAGCAGGCATCATGGCCCGCGCCAGACACGATATCCATATGGCTGTAACCAAGGCGCTGGGCGGCGGTCCGGATGGCGGCCACACAATCCGCGTCAAAAGTGACCGGGTCGAAATGGCCGGTGGGGGTCACGCTGATCCCCAGCCCCAGATCGGCTGCGATGGCGCCGGCTTCGGTTTCGATCTTGTCGCGCATGGACGTGAGCTTGGCCAGGTCCGGCGACCGGATATCGACGGTGAAAACCGCGCGGCCGGGGATGACATTGCGCGAGTTGGGATAGACATTCGCCTGTCCCACGGCACCGACGGCGTCCGGTTGATGATCCATCGCGATGCGGTGGACCGCTTCTGTGATCCGCGCCATGCCAAGGCCTGCGTTGACCCGCATCGCCATGGGCGTCGACCCGGTGTGGGCGTCGCGCCCGGTGAGGGTGATTTCCAGCCACCACAGGCCCTGTCCATGGGTGACGACACCGATCTGGACGTTTTCTGCTTCCAGAATGGGGCCCTGTTCGATGTGCAGCTCGAAAAAGGCGTGCATCTTGCGCGCGCCCACGACTTCGTCGCCTTCCCAACCGGTGCGGCGCAGTTCCGCGCCAAAGGTCTTGCCGTCGGCGTCGGTCCGGTCCTTTGCCCAAGTTTCGTCATGGACACCTGCAAACACACCGGATGCCAGCATTGCGGGGGCAAAACGGGTGCCTTCCTCGTTCGTCCAGTTGGTCACGATGATCGGGTGCCGGGTCTTGATATTCATGTCATTGAGTGACCGGATGACCTCCAGCCCGCCAAGCACACCCAGCACTCCGTCGTATTTCCCCCCGGTGGGCTGTGTATCCAGATGCGATCCCACATAGACGGGCAGTGCGTCCGGATCGGTCCCCTCGCGGCGGGCGAACATGTTGCCCATGCTGTCCACACCCATCTTGCATCCCGCCTTGGCGCACCACGCGGCAAACAGATGACGCCCTTCGCTGTCGGCATCGGTCAGGGTCTGGCGGTTGTTGCCACCGGCCAGGCCGGGGCCGATCTTTGACATGTCCATCAGGCTGTCCCACAGCCGGTCCGGGTTGATGCGCAGGTTTTCTCCGGGGGCAGACATTCTTTTCTCCTGTCGCTTCTCAATTTGACCGGACGGTCAAACAAACGCTATCAGAGGGCAAGGGTCAGTCAAGCGTCCTGCACGACAACGCGGCGTTTGCCTGTCATTTGGGCAAAGCGGCGGCATGGGGCATCATCCGGCCATTCCACGCGGCGCAGAGAGGGTTTATGAACCAGGATTTCACCCAGACACGCGGTCCGACCCGGATACAGGCGCGCAATCGCGCAGCGATCCTGTCTGGCGGGCTGGATGCCTTTTCCACCGCGGGATTCCGGGGGGCGACGCTGGATCAGATCGCAGAGGCCGCCGGTCTGTCCAAACCCAACCTGCTGTATTATTTCCCGTCTAAGGACGCGATCTATACCGCCTTGCTGTCGCAACTGCTGGAAACCTGGCTTGATCCCTTGCAGGCGCTTGACCCCAGCGGCGATCCCGTCGCCGAAGTTCTGGCCTATGCCCACCGCAAACTGGCGATGAGCCGCGATTATCCCCGCGAAAGCCGCCTGTTTGCCAACGAAATTCTGGCGGGCGCACCGCAGATCGCGGCCGTGCTGGCGGGGCCGCTGCGCAGTCTGGTCGATGAAAAGGCCGCCGTCCTGCAAGGCTGGATGGCAAAAGGCCTGATCCGCCAGACCGATCCGCATCACCTGATTTTTTCCATCTGGGCCCTGACCCAGCACTATGCGGATTTTGATGCGCAGGTTTGCGCGGTGTTGGGTCACAGCGATGCCTTTGCGGGTGCGGACAGATTCATTGATGATCTGTACAAGTCCCTGCTGATCCCCGCCGCCCCGGCGTCAAAGGCTTAAAGGTAAGATCCGACGCCTGCGGGCCTGATTCTGATGGTTGGGACGGCTGGCCGGTTCCTGCGGTTTCGGGGGTGTCATGGTCTGCGTTCCGGGCAATGACGCCCTGCATTTCGCCGCGTCGCTTGCAACAAATGGCCTATGACAGCCAGCTGTCATGTAACTGTTACAAAACTTTGCAATGACCGTCACATACCGCTGCTAGGTGACCCGCACTGGTGACTGCTCACCACGTGATGACACACAAAGGATACCTTTCATGACATCCACCACATTGACCGCATCCATCCTCGCACTTGCGGCCGTTTCCGCATCATCCGCCATGGCTCAGTCACGCAGCGAAGTCCGCGTCGTCGGTTCGTCCACGGTATTCCCCTATAGCCAGGCTGCAGCAGAGCAGTTTGCAAACGTCAGCGGCGGCGCATCGCCCATCGTCGAATCGACCGGCACGGGCGGCGGCATGCAGCTGTTTTGCGGTGGCATCGGTGAAAGCCATCCTGACATCACCGGCGCGTCGCGCGACATGGAAGCATCCGAATACGAACTTTGCCAGACCAACGGCGTCACCGACATTTCCGAGGCATTGATCGGCTATGACGGTCTGTCCATCGCGATTTCCCGTGCCAACGAAAACGACTGGGACCTGTCCCTGAGTGACGTGTACCTTGCGCTGGCCGCGCAGGTGCCGGTTGACGGCGAATGGGCCGACAACCCCTACACCATGTGGAACGAGATCAACCCCGACCTGCCCGAAACAGCGATTCTGGCCTATGGCCCGCCGCCGACATCCGGCACGCGCGATGCCTTTGTCGAACTGGCGATGCACGTCGGATGTGAAGAACTGCCTTTCGTTCAGGACGGTGGTTTTGACGGTGACTGGGTCGAGGAAAACTGTTCGCGCATGCGACAGGACGGTCCGTTTGTCGAAGCCGGCGAAAACGACAACCTGATCGTGCAGCGTCTGTCCGCCGATGCCAACGCCATGGGTATCTTTGGCTATTCGTTCCTGTTCGAAAATCAGGACACGCTGAAGGCCGTGAACATCAACGGTGTGGCACCGTCTTCCGAAACGATCGGTGACTTCTCTTATCCGGTGTCCCGTCCGCTTTACATCTATATCAAGAACGCGCACCGCGGCGTGATCCCGAACCTGCAGGAATTCGTCGAAGAATACGTCTCTGACGACGCACTGGATGATGATGGCTATTTCGTCGAACGCGGCATGGTTGCGCTGGGCGAAGAAGAGCGTGTTGCCTTGCAGGATTCTGTGGTCGACGCAGTGAACATGGACGCAAAGACAGAGTAATCCCCCACGGGATATCGGTCCGGCACCAACAGGTGCCGGGCCAATTTTTTTTGGCGGACAGGATCGTCGACCATGACACCCATTGCTTTTGCAATCCTCATTGCAGCATCCCTTGCGGGTTATGCGTGGAACAGGCAGGCCGCCATGGCGCTGCGCGGCGGTGGCCAGCGGCTTCATTCCCTGACGGGCTTTCACGGCCTTTATGCGCTGCTGGTCGTTTTCGTGCCGGTGTTCGTGGTGATCCTGCTGTGGCTGGTGTTGCGGGGATCGATCATCAACGGTCTGGTCACGTCGTCCCTGCCTGCGGACAGCTACGCCAATCTTGAAACCGGCCCGCGCCAGCTTGTGCTGGCTGAAATTCAGTCCATCGCCGGTGGCCGTGTGTTCGGCACCCCCGACGACTGGAAGATCGCGGCCGCTGACCGTCTTGTCGGGCTGCGCAG
>JBBREW010000053.1:0-10540 GCA_038225335.1 Rhodobacterales bacterium | reverse complement strand
GGCATGATCCATTCCCTGACCGATCCCGACTGGCTGCGCTGGCCGCAGGCGTCAGAGGTTCTGGCGGCGGCCACGGTCGGCGGCGGCGTGGCGATGCGGGTGCCGGATTTGGGTCGGCTGGCCGTCGGTGCGCCGGCCGACCTGAACCTGATCGATCTGTCGGCGCTGGCCTATCTGCCGCTGAACAATGCCCCGCGCCAGCTGGTCCATTGTGAAACCGGGGCGGCGGTCAGGCTGACGATGGTTGCGGGCCGGGTCGTGGCCAAGGCAGGCCGGGTCTGCCATCTGGACCGGGCCGCCCTGCTGGCAGAGGCTGCGGACTGTCTGGGGGCAAAGCGCCGCGCGGTCGCGGATGCCGCCCTGAAGATGGACGACCGCCTGCCGTTTTACCGCGCGATGTATCTGCGCGCCATGGACACGCCTGTGCCGATGGCCCGGCGCATCGACTGCGTTGATCCCGGCCCATAATCCCGGCCCGTAAACCGGACCAATGGCCCCGGACACCACGTGCCCTAGCCCGGCACACCCGCCGCAAGCGCCAGCACCCGCAGGCCCGCCACCAGATCATCCTCTGCTGTATCCTCTTCAAAGGCGTGGCTGATCCCGTTAATCGAAGGCACGAACAGCATCGCCACCGGCATCAGACGCGCCACGTTGGTTGCATCATGCAGGGCACCCGACGGCATCTGCCGCCAGCGCCCCGGTGCGACCGTTTCAGCGGCGTCTGCCAGCCGGGCGCGCAGGGCTGGGGCCATCGCTACGGGGTCAAACCGCCGGACCCACGTGCTCTCCAGCCCAAGGTCCCTGTCGGCCGCCACCTCTGCCAGCGTGTCTTCGATCACCGCTTGCATCCGGTCCAGCCGGTCGTTGTGCCCGTCGCGCCACTGCATCGAAAACCGCACCTGTCCCGGAACGATAGAGGATGCATTGGGCGCCACCGCGACATGGCCGATCGTCCAGACCGATTGCGGCGTGACCACATTGCGCATCCCGTCATTCAGGCGGGCGTTGAAGGCGGACAGCCCCTGAAACGCATCCCGCCGCAGCGCCATGGGCGTGGTGCCCGCGTGGTTCTGCTGCCCGGTCAGCGTGACCCGCATTTCGCGGTAACCCACGATATCGGTCACCACACCGATCTGTTCGTGCGCTGCATCCAGCGTCGGCCCCTGTTCGATATGCAATTCGATAAAGCCCGAAAATTGCGCGGGGTCCACATCGGCACCCACCCGGTTGCCCAAGGCCGCCCGTGCCGTGGCCAGCGATATGCCGTTGGTATCCGTCGCCGTGTCTGCTTGGTCCAGGGTCATCAGACCCGACCAGACCGCCGACCCGGTGGTGCCGCCGAACCGGCCTTCCTCGTCCTGAAACGACACGACGGAAATCGCAGGTCCGCCCTGCGCGCGGGCTGTGCGGGCGACTTCCAACGCGGCGATCACCCCCAGCGCGCCGTCCAGCCAGCCACCGGTGGGCTGCGTGTCGGAATGCGATCCCAGCAGCAGGGACGGCCCGTCCGCCAGCCCGAACAGATTGCCCATCGCGTCCCAATGCACCGTCAACCCGGCCTCTTGCATCCGCGTGGCCAGCCAGTCCCGCGCGGCGATATCCGCGTCGGTATAGGCCGGGCGAATGACGCCGGACCCCTGCGCCCCGAACCCGCGCAGGTGGTGCAGATCAGCCAGAAAACGGGATGCATTGATCATGGGTGTCTCACCTGTGCCGCTTGGCAAAAGTCTAGAAACCCGCGGCGGTGCTGAAAAGGCCCGACATCGGCTGCAGCACAGCAAGGGACCTGAAATATGCGCGCGCAGGCCCCATCCGCTTGTTTTGACAGCACACCGGGCCGTCGGCGCGGCACATCGGGCAACGCAGCCAGCCTTTGGCGGCTGACATGTCGATCGCTCCGCGTGTGACCTTGGGGCGTGACCGTCCAATCCTGCCTTGGTCAGGGTCGCGGACGCGTCAGCCCCAATGCGACAGGCAAAGCCCCGTCAGGGTTTCAACACGGGGGCGTTCGGCGCGATACCGTGCCGCAAGGGTTTGCCGCGTCGCATCGCTCAACACCGGGACGGGTTTGCCACGGCCTTCCAGATAGGGGCGGATGCGGGCCCTTAATCCTGCGGGAATGGCCCGTTTCAGCAATTGTTGCAGCACTGATGGATGCCGCAGGCGCCGCGCCAGACCCGGACGGCTTGCGATCTGCGCCAGATCCGCCGTCGCATTGACCCGGTCATTGCGCAGCATGGGGCGCTGTTCCAGTCCCAGATGCCAGCAAAGCCGGTGCCAGCACAGATCGGGCGCCGATTGCAGATCCCGGTATTCCAGAAACAGGATCTGATCGCGGGGGAAAACTGCAAGATACCGCGCGATCTGTGCGGCATAATGGCCGTGCGTGGCATAGCCGTGACCCCAGCTCCACCCTTCTTGCAGACGGTCCTGCTCTGCGGCAAGGGCGTCTTCGAACCGAGGGCAGGTTTCAAGGCTGTCGCGCATGTGGTGCATGTATTGCGAAAACGCCCGGTCCACCGGATCGCGCAACACAATGACGATGCGCGCGCGTGGCTGCTGGGCTGCAATGCGGGCTGCGGCATTTTCATCCAGCAGATAAACCGGAGAGACATCCCCCGTCAGCCGCTTGTCCGCATCTGCATAAAGGGCGGCATAGGACGCCACGTCCGTCACGATCCGGTCGACATAGCCGGGGTCATACAACCCCTTGCGCGGCGCGGCGGGCCGGTCGGCATAAGCGAAATAACCGGGTTCCTTGACTGCAGGCAGAAACACATCCGGATGGGCCGCAAGCCAGTGATAGACGGCGGTTGTGCCAGCCTTGGCCGCGCCGACAACAAAGAAATCCGGGGCGAATGTCGGGGGGGTATGCAATGTATGTGTCATGTCCAAGGTATCGGTCAGGGCCGCCCGCGTGTCATGCGCGCAAAAGGATCGACACCCCGCCCAAAGGGCGTGACGCCATCTGAACGGATAGGTCGGCCAGCCGGATGTTGCCAAAGGGTGACCACGGGCGCGCTGTGGGCCGCAGGCGGTTGACCGCCAGCGGCACCGCAGACCCGGACGCGGCAACAGCGGGCGGTTTGAATGGTCATGGCGCAGCGATCAGGTTGCGCCAGGATTTGAAAAAGGCACCTTCCAGCGCGCCTTCGGCCGGGCGCGCCGGGGGGGTGGGATGATCGGCGTCGATCGCGTTGGTCAGGGCGTGTTTCATGTCGCCCCATGATGTCAGGGACACCACGGTTGCACCCTGCGCTGCGTGGTCCTTCATGCCGTCGATATCGGCACAGATGACGGGTCTGCCGGCACTCAGCGCCTCTATCGCGACAAGGCCGTATGCCTCCCAGCGGGACGGCATGATGACCGCGTCGACGGCGTCGTAAACGGCGGTCGGTGTGGCCGAAAACCCCTTGAACTGGACCCGTGGATCGCCTGCTGCAAGGGCGCGCAGTGCCTCTTCTTCCTGACCCTGACCGTAGATGTGCAGGGCGATATCGGGATGCGGCAGGGCGCAAAAGGCGGTGATCAGGGTGTCGAACCCCTTTTGCCGGTCAAGGCGCCCGATTGCGCCAAATACCCGGACCGGGCCGGTGCGTGCGGGGATCGCGCGAAAGGCGGACAGATCGACACAGGATGGAATGGTTATCAGTTTTTCAGCGCGGCACAGGGCGTTGTCCCTGATCCATCCGGCTTGCCCGACACTGACGGCCACGACCCTGTCGCACAGCGCAAACCCCAGCCGCAGCATCGTGCAAAAGCGGCGGGGATGGGCGACGTTGTGTGTCACGAAGCCGGAGGTGTAGCTGTGTTCGATATGGATCATCGGTGTGCGCCGGTTGGCCGCGCGCAGGGCGATCAGGCCGGGCAGGCCGCGCCAGTTCAGCGTCATATGAGAGACGATGACATCGGCCTTCAGCCGTTCGGCCCGGATGCGGCCGCGATTGACCCGCCGGGTGACATGCTCTGCCTGATCGCCCAGCTCGCCAGAGGTCACAAGGAAATCGACGACCCGCATAACACCGCCGGGTGTCATGTCGTCGATCAGATGCAGCACGACCGGGCGACGGGTCATGGCCGCTGCGCCCGGATCGTCAAAAGCGATGCGACGATCGCCCGCCCGCCTGACCGCAGCAGGACAGCGGCAAGAAATGTGACGCCCGTCTTGACCGGTTCCTCGATCAGCGGAAGCCGCGATTGACGCAGGGCGGCCGTGATCATGCGCCATGCCCGGTCGCCGTCGCGGTCGCTGACCGCCCGCCGCGCAAGATAGCGCAGCTGATAGGCGCGCGCGACAGGGGCCAGTGCGGTCATCATCGCAGGGTCAAGCGGCGTCAGCTTGGTGATCATCGCCTCCCATGATGCCAGCTGCCGGTCGGTCGCGGCGGACAGGCCACCTGCACTGATCCGGTAACGGGTCAGCAGGCCGGGAACCCCCTCGAACCGCCAGTTGGTCGACAAGGCGATCCGCACCCAGCATTCAATGTCTTCAGACTGGCGGAAGGTTTCGTCGAAATACCAGTCGCGCGCGACCTCGAATCCGGGACGATAGGCGATGTCGTCGAAAACGGCGCGGCGGATCACTGCGGCAGACCCGTTGCCGACGGGATTGCGCTTGAGGATGTGGGCCGCGTCGATGCCTGTCAGCCGTGGCTGCTGTGCCTGTTGCAGCAGGGTGCCATCGTCGTCGATCATGGCAGACCCCGCATAGCTGACGCCGACATCGGGGGTGGCGTCCAGATGCCGGACATGAGCCTGAAGCTTCCACGGCTCCCACAGGTCGTCGGCGTCGCAAAACCCGATCAGATCGCCCTGCGCCGCAGCGATGCCGGTGTTGCGCGCGCCCGCAAGGCCACGGTTGCGTTGCTGGATCAGGCGGACGCGGGGGTCGGTCTGGAACGATCGTGCAATCTCGGCGGTGGTGTCATTGGACCCGTCATCCACGACCACGATTTCGAAATCGCGGAACGTCTGGGCCAGCAGCGCAGACAGGGTCTGGGGCAGTGTCCGGGCGGTATCATAGGCGGGAACGACGATGGTGACGCGGCACATGATGAATATCCTTGAAAAATGTCAGCGAGAGAAAAGGAAATGGGTCATGCCACGCGGCATGATGACGGTGGCACAGGCGGCCAGCAGAACCAGCGCGCCCCGGCGCGGCGTGCTGAAAAAGGCCCTCGGGCTGAACGACACCCCGCGCAGGGCATAGCGCAATGGTGCCAGCCTGCCTTGACCCAGCCGCAAGGACCGGCGGGCAAGATAGCGTTGGTGGACCGCCGCTGCGGCGCGGTCGGCGCGGTAACCGAAACCGGCTGCGGTGCGCAGCGCCGCAGCGCGGCCCTGTGCCATCGCGCTCAGATCGGCGGACAGGCCCCCGACACTGGCGCGATACCATGTCTGGCACAGGTTAACGCCGACAACGGTGGCGCCCTGACCGACCAGCCGGATCAGCCATTCCAGATCCTCGTTGTGAACGATCCTTGCGTCGAACCCGCCGGTGGCTGCGAACACGCCCTGACGGATGGCGATATTCGACATGGTGCAGACCGGGTTTTCGCCCAGCAGCATCGGGATCGTCAGCGCCCCCTGCGGCACGGTGGAAAAGGTCACAGCGTCAGCGGGCGTGTCACGGAAGAACGCGGTCCGGCCAAAGGCTGCATCGACAGCGGGGTCTGCAAAGGTCGTCGCAAGTTCCGCAAGTTTGGTTTGCGACCAGATGTCATCCGCATCGCAAAAGGCGATGACGGTGCCCTGCGATGCAAGCGACGCGCCGTGATTGCGGGCGTCGGACGGCCCCTTGCCGGGGTTGCGGACCAGCGTGATGCGCGGGTCCTGCGCGGCCCATGCCGCCACAATCGCCAGGGTTTCATCGGTGGACCCGTCGTCGACACAGATCACATCCCATGCGGGGTGGGTCTGGATCGTGATGCTGGTCAATGTGGCGGGCAGGGTCGCTGCGGCGTTGAAACAGGGAATGACGACGGCGAATTGCAACATGGCTTCAGACCTCTGCGCTGCGGGGGAAAAAGGCGGCGCGGATCGCGGGCAGCGATGCGCCGACAAAGATGATAGTTGTGGTGATGGCATAGCCTGTGGCCACGATTGTCAGCCCGTAAGGGGCCAGCAGGACCGTGTTGGCGACAACACCGGCGGCCAGCGCCACCGTCACCATCAGTTCCACCTGTGGCCGATCATTGGCCCGCAGCCATGCGGCGGCGGCGGTCCAAAGCGTCGTCGGGATCGCCACCAGACACAGGATTGACACGATATGCGCAATGTCTGCCCAGCCGTCACCGAACAGGATCGGGACGTAATAGGGGGCGGCCAGCGCCTGAAGGACCACAACCGGACCGATCAGCCCGACGCCAAGCATGATGCTGCCCCGCAGCGCCTGCGCCCGGTCGGCGGTCTGGGTCAGATGCGGGAACAAGACGGTCGCAAAGGCGACGGTGAAAGAGTGTGACAGGCTCAGACCCGCGTTGAAGGCCATGAAATACAGCCCCAGCGCCTGCGACCCCATCAGCAGGCCGACGATCAGCTTGTCCGCCTGCATCCGCAGGGCCTTGACCAGTTCGACACCCAGCACCGCCCAGCCATAGGTCACAAAGGGGCGCAGCGGGGCAAAGCCTGCATCCACATTCCGGGTCCAGGGGTGAAGCCTGCGGACCGCGATCAGCCAGATCGGGGCCGACAACAGACGCGGCAGAACCAGCGCCAAGGCCGAAGGCCAGACAAGGACCAGCACCACGGACATGAAGTTCGCGCCGACCACCTGCGCCCCGGCGATGGATGCGGTGCGGTTCAGCTTGCCGTGGCGCATGGCCAGCGCGACCTGCACCAGACCGGCGGGCATGAACAGATATTCCGCCCCCAGCAAAAAGATCAGCCACGACAGGGTGACGCTGCCGCCGGTCAGATAGAACCCGACCGCGATGGCAGATTGCAGCGCAAACAGCCCGATGCACCACCCCCAGAAGATCCGGTGGGCCGTGGCACAGACAGCGTCCAGCGCCGCGTCGCTTGCGGCGATGATTCGCTGGCCCACACCGTTGCCCGTCAGCGATTTCAATATGTCGCCAGCGGCCATCGCCGTGGCGGCGATCCCGATCTGCGTCAGGTCGAGTGTCCGGGCGACCGCAATGACGACGATCAGACGCGACGCCTTGGATGCGACTTCCGATGCGCCATAGGCCATCAGGTTGCCAAACAGGCCGGTGGATCGTGATGTTGTGTTCATGTCAGGACGTCCCGGTGGTTGCGATAAACAAACCTTTAAGCGACGGCACAGCCTGTGTCGCGGACACCTCCGGCCAGCGGAACCGCACAAAAGCGCAACAGCCTACCCGATTGGATAGGGCTTTATCCTGCTGGCCCTTGGACGGTGGCGCTGCATTGGCATAGGGTTGCCACAACGTCAGATAGCCGAGGATTGCGTTGGCCCATTCACTCTCCCTGAGCTGTGCCTTGTCGGTGCTGATGTTAAGCCCCGCCTGCACCGCCTATGACAAACCCGACAACATCGAAGCCGTGGCGACGGGTGCGGCCTATCAGGCGCCATACCGGGAACCGACGGTGGCGCGGGCGGATGCCATGTATCTGCGATCCGCTGCACTGAATGCGCAGAAATGCCTGCCTTACGGCGGTCTTGATGCGACGGGTGCCGGTCTGGGCAAGGGCAGCACCATGGCCTCTGCCATCCTGCAGGGCGAACGCCTGACCCGCAACGACCTGCTTGATGTGCGTGTGGGCGATGACCCGACCTTCAGCGGGCCCTACGTCGTGTCGCGGGACGGGACACTGAAACTGCCGTTCCTGAACCCGATCCAGGCCCAGGGCCGGTCCACGGCAGAGGTCGAGGCAGACATCCTGCGCGCATTGCAGGCCAAGGATTTCTATGCGGATGCGCCGCAGCTGTCGGTGCGGGTCACGGATTTCGCATCGGTCAATGTCGCGGTGTCCGGTGCCGTGTTCGAACCCCATGCCATCGAAATCGGCGGGGTGCGGGGCGATGGTCTTGATGTCGTGCGTCAGACCGCACTAGGGGCCTCGACCGAAGGGCGCAATCTGTCGGCGGCCTTGCGTGCCGTGGGCGGTGTGCGACCTGACGCCGATATCTCTGCGGTCGAGGTGCGGCGGGCCGGTGCGCTGTACCGGCTTGATATGCGCGGTGTGTTCGAAGGACAGAACGCCGTCGATATCATGCTGCTGACCGGCGACGAAATCCGGGTGCCAAGCCGCCAGTGTTTTCAGGAAGACCTGATGCGGCCCAGCCCGATCAGCCCGCCGGGCGTCAGCCTGTTCCTGTCGAACCTGACGCAACCCGCCAACAGCAATGCGGCCTCTGCGATCGGGCAGACCGTGCGCGAAGTGCCCTATGGCACGCGGTATCTGCAGGCGGTGATCGACGCGAACTGCGTCGGCGGGCCGCGCAGCACCAGTGCCGCCCGCTCGTCGGTCCTGTTCTCCCGCAACCCGATCACAGGCGTGTCCGCCGTGATCGAACGCGATATCGAGGATCTGCTGCGCCGCGCCGACCGCGACGATTACGACCCCTATCTGCTGCCCGGCGACGCGCTGGCCTGCTATGACAGCACGGTCACCAATATCACAGAGATCGGCCGCGTGTTCGGTGTGCTGGGGGCGGCGGCGCTGCTTGCTAGATAAGGGCGTCGTGGGTTGTGGCCCAGACGGTTGCAAGGTCCTTGGTCAACCCGTTGACCGCGTGACGGTCGCCCGCCTTTGCGGCTGTTTCGATATGCTGTAACGCAGACTGGAACGCCGTGGCCCCGAAAACGGCCGCACTTCCCGCGATCTTGTGGGTCCGCGCCGCGATATCGGTCAGATCGGTGTGGTCCGCATCCTTGCACCAGACCAGCAGATCTTCGGCTTCCTGCACAAACCGCTTTGCCATTCTGGCATAGCCATCGGCACCCATGACGTCGCGGGTTTCTGCGTTGTGGTCGTGGTCAATCGTGGCTTTGGCCGCCTGCGGCGCATGCCCCTGATAGGTCGCCAGCATCTCTGCCAAAGCTGCCTTGGACAGGGGTTTCATCAGGATGTCGTTCATCCCGTCGGTCCGGAAATTGTCCTGTTCTTCGCGCATCGCATTGGCGGTCAGGGCGATGATCGGGGACTGCGCCGACGGGCCCTTGCCCTTGCGGATCGCGCGGGTGGCGGTGCGCCCGTCCATGACGGGCATGCTGATATCCATCAGGATCAGATCGAAATGCCGGGTCAGGGCCCGTGCCACGCCCTGCTGACCATCCACGGCCTCTGTCACATGATGACCGCCGGATTCGAGCATGTCGCGGGCGACGGTGCGGTTGATCTCGTTATCTTCGACCACCAGCACCCGCAACGGCCGGACCTGCCGCGCAGCAGGTGCATCCTGCAGGCCCGCAACAGTGGCGGCGGCAGGGGCCACGGGCAGTCGCACCCAAAAAATGCTGCCTTTGCCCACCGTGCTGTCGACCCCGATCTCTCCGTCCAGCGCATTGACGAACCGCTTGGCGATGCTCAGACCCAGTCCCGTGCCGCCCACTTCTCTGTCATAGGCGGAATTGCCCGTCACGAAATCGTCGAACACGCGGGCGGCCAGATCGGTGTCCATGCCCGGACCGGTATCGGTGACCACAAACCACAGTTGAAACCGGTCGCCGTCCGGTGCGGCACGTACCGTCAGGGTGATCTTGCCCGCCTTGGTGAATTTCACAGCGTTGCCGACAAGGTTCATCAGGATGTGCTGCAGCCGATCATAATCGGACATGATCCAGTTCTGCGGCGTGTCGATCCAGCCCCATTCCAGCGCGGTGCCGTTCGCGGCGGCCATGCTGGTCTGGCTGTCGATGATGTCCTGCAACAGCACCGACAGATTCATCGGCTCTGTCCGGGTGCCCATCTTGCCTGCGTCATACCGCGTGATGTCCAGAACGTCAGAGATGTGGCGCATCAACAATCGCCCCGATGTCTCCATGTTGCGCACGAACCGCGTCTGCTGGGTGCTCAACTGCGTGTCGCGCAACAAATCCATATTGCCCAGCAGACCGTTCAGGGGGGTGCGGATCTCGTGGCTCATGGTCGCCATGAAATCGGTCTTCAGCTTTTCGTTGGCCAAGGCGGTGTCACGGGCGGCGACAAGCTCTGCCTCGTTGATGACCTCCTGAGAGATGTCGCGGACAAAGGCGATAAAGATTTCACCAGCCTCTGTGGTTGACGACTGGATCGACAATTCGACCGGAAAGACGCCCTTGTTGGCCCGCATCGCTTCTAGGCGCACACGGCCCTTGCCGACGACCCGTTTCGCCTGACCCAGCCGCATCCGTTCCATCCCTGCATCATGGGCAGCGCGCAGATGGGGGGGCACGATGACGCGGCCCAGATCGCGGCCGACCACGTCTTCGGCGAAATAGCCGAACATCGCCTCTGCCGCCGGGCTGAAGGTCATGATGCGGCCTTTTGCGTCGCTGACGATGACGCCGTCCAGCGATGTCGCGATGATCGCGTTCATGCGGATGGCCATCTGGGTCTGAAGGTCCGC
>JBBREW010000052.1:0-10854 GCA_038225335.1 Rhodobacterales bacterium | reverse complement strand
GCGACCGCCATGGCCGCCCGTGACATATCCGCCCCAAGGGCCTGTGCCGCTGGCAGGATGACCGGGGCCTGCACCGCCCATTGACCGCCACCCGAGGGCACGAAGAAGTTCACGATGCCGGCTGACAGAAACGCCCAGAATGGCAGGGTCACGTCGCTGGCCAGCCCCACCAACCCTTGGGACACCGTGGCGGCCAGCCCGGAGTCGACCATGATGGCCATGATCCCTGCATAGAACGGAAACTGGATCACGATTCCCGCACCGCCTTTGACCGCGTCAGTCAGGGCGTTCAGCAGGTTGCGCGGATTGCCGTGCAACAGGATCGCCAGCGTCAGAAACAGAAAGTTGATCGTGTTCAGCGTCAGCCCGCCTGCGGTCGCGAAATGCTGGATCAGCCATGCGACACCGGCCGCGCCGACCAGCAGCGACAGCACAGGCGATGTTTCAAGCCGCGACGCGGGTGTGGTTTCAGACTGCCTTGTCGTCGTGGTCTTTTGCAAAAGCGCCGGGTCGATATAGACGGAGTCCGCATCGGAGGGCATCATCGCCCGGTTCACAAAGGGAATGACCACAAAAAGTGCTGCCACGATCATCAGGTTATAGGCGGCAAAGATCGTGGTCTGCGTCGGCACGACGCCGATCAGGTCAACAAAGGGGTGGCCTTCGGTGGCGATGGACAGCGGAATGGACCCGGCAAGGCCGCCATGCCAGACGATGAAGCCCGAATAGGCCGAGGCCACCAGCAGGCGGTAATCGACACGGACTTGCCGGGCCAACTCCTTTGCGAAAAGCGCGCCGACGACCAGACCGAAGCCCCAGTTGATCCATGACGCGGTCAGCGACACGACGCTGACCAGCAGGATGGCGTTGCCCGGACTGTTGGCCAGACTGGCCAAAACCGCAAGCCCACGCCCCACCAGTGGGGTGGAGGCCATCAGATAGCCGGTCACCAGCACCAGAAGCATCTGCATCGAAAAGGATAAAAGCGACCAGAACCCGTCGCCCCAAATGCCCGTGATCGCCAGCGGCGATACACCCTGCACGATGCTGGCGGCCAGACCCGCCACAAGCGTCAGGACAAGAACAAATACGAAGGGGTCCGGCAGATAGCGGTCGACGACGCGGACGAGGGGGCGTGACAGGGCATTGAGCATCGGAAAAGCAACCTTTGTTGGTGTCGTGTGGTGTTGTGAGGGTGGCGCGGGACGACGCAGCGGCCCAAGGGCTGTCAGGTCACATTTGCAGATCCTTGCAGGATCCGCAGCCTCCGGCGGGGATATTTCTGGACGAGAAGAAGCGGGGGGGGGGATGTGAAAAGGGCCGCGTTGGTGGCGCGGCCCTGTTGTTGTGTGTTTTGCGGAACGATCTGGCGTGCGGGTCAGGACGCCTTTGCCAGATTGCGTAGAACGTAATGCAGCACGCCGCCGTGTTCGATGTATTCAATCTCGATCGCGGTATCGATCCGGCATTTGACGTCGATGGTCGTGGTCGTGCCGTTGGCCATGGTGATATGCGCCTTGACCGTCTGCAGCGGCTTGATCGTGTCCAGACCGTCGATGCTGACCGTTTCATCCCCTGTCAGACCCAGAGAGGAGCGGGTGTCGCTGCCGGTGAATTCGAAGGGGATGACGCCCATCCCCACGAGGTTGGACCGGTGGATGCGTTCGAAGTTTTCGGCGATCACCGCCTTGACGCCCAGCAGAGCCGTGCCTTTGGCCGCCCAGTCGCGGCTGGACCCTGCGCCGTATTGTTCACCGGCAAAGATCACCAGCGGGGTGTCGTGTTCCGCATGGGCCATGGCCGCGTCAAAGATCGACGTCTGCGCGCCGTCCGGCCCGGTGGTATAGCCGCCTTCGACGCCGTCCAGCATTTCGTTCCTGATGCGGATATTGGCGAAGGTGCCGCGCATCATCACCTCGTGGTTGCCGCGTCGCGACCCATAGGAGTTGAATTCGCGCACCGGCACCTGACGGTCCAGCAGATACTGTCCGGCGGGGCTGGTTTCCTTGAACGATC
The DNA here is from genome assembly GCA_038225335.1 of Rhodobacterales bacterium. Taxonomy (GTDB): domain Bacteria; phylum Pseudomonadota; class Alphaproteobacteria; order Rhodobacterales; family Rhodobacteraceae; genus Loktanella. Next base: position 8,838 of record JBBREW010000052.1, on the reverse strand, counting down.
CGGCGGGGCTGATGTGGTCGGTCGTGACCATATCGCCAAGGATCGCCAGCACCTTTGCGTCGTGGATGTTGTGGATCGTGCCTGCGTCCTTTGGCATATCCCGGAAGTAGGGCGGGTTCTGCACATAGGTCGATTGCGCGGGCCAGTCGTAGGTTTCGGAATCCGTCACTTCGACGGCCTGCCACTTTTCGTCGCCTTTGAACACATCGGCATATTTCGACATGAAAGCTTCACGGGTCACGGTTTTTTCGACCAGATCGGCGATTTCCTTCTGGCTGGGCCAGATGTCCTTGAGGAACACGTCGTTGCCGTTCTGATCCTGCCCCAGCGCGTCCTTTGTGATGTCGACATTCATGTCGCCCACCAGCGCATAGGCCACGACCAGCGGTGGCGAGGCCAGATAGTTAGCGCGCACATCAGGGGAAATGCGGCCTTCGAAGTTGCGGTTGCCCGACAGGACCGACACGCCGATCAGGTCGTAGTCGTTGATCGCCTTGCTGATCGCGGGATCGAGGGGGCCGGAGTTGCCGATACAGGTCGTGCAGCCGTAACCGACAAGGTCGAAATCCAGCGCGTCCAGATCCTCTTGCAGGCCTGCTGCCTCCAGATAGGCCGTTACGACCTGCGATCCGGGGGCAAGGGAGGTCTTGACCCATGGCTTGCGCGTCAGGCCCAGTGCGCGGGCCTTGCGGGCCACAAGCCCTGCGCCGATCATCACATAGGGGTTCGATGTGTTGGTGCAGGATGTGATCGAGGCGATCACGATGCTGCCGTCATGAAGCTGATAATTGCCGTCCGCGGTGGCGACGTAGCCACGGTTGTGGCTGCCTTCGTCGCCGGGGATGTCGCGGGGTTCCGGCTGACCGCCTTCACCTTCCCAGCGGATTTCTGCCTTGACGGTGGCATCCTTGCCGGTGCGGATGCCCTTGACGTAATCGCCAAAGGCCGCCCCGGCCTTGTCGAGGTCAATGTGATCCTGTGGCCGCTTTGGCCCCGAGATGGCAGGCACCACGGTGCCCATGTCGAGTGACAGCGTGTCGGTGTAGACCGGTGCGTAATCGGCCCCGCGCCAGAAGCCGTTCGCCTTGGCATAGGCTTCGACCAGCGCGATGCGGTCTTCGTCGCGGCCGGTCAGGCGCAGGTATTTCAATGTTTCGTCGTCAATCGGGAAGTAGCCGCAGGTGGCACCGTATTCGGGGGCCATGTTGCCGATGGTGGCGCGGTCAGCAAGCGGCAGGTGATCAAGTCCGGGGCCGTAGAATTCCACGAACTTGTTTACCACGCCTTTTTCGCGCAGCATTTTCACGACCTTCAGCACCAGATCGGTGGCGGTCGTGCCTTCGGTCATGGCACCGGTCAGTTTGAATCCGACGACTTCGGGGATCAGCATGGAAATCGGCTGGCCCAGCATGGCGGCCTCTGCCTCGATCCCGCCGACGCCCCAGCCCAGCACGGCCAGACCGTTCACCATGGTGGTGTGGCTGTCGGTGCCGACCAATGTATCGGGATAGGCCACCAGTTCACCGTTCTGGTCGGTGTCGGTCCAGACGGTCTGGGCCAGATATTCAAGGTTGACCTGATGGCAGATGCCGGTGCCCGGCGGGACAACGCGGAAATTGTTGAAGGCGTTCTGGCCCCATTTCAGGAACTGATAGCGTTCCATGTTCCGTTCGTATTCGCGGTCGACGTTCATCTGGAACGCACGGGGGTTGCCGAATTCGTCGATCATCACCGAATGGTCGATCACCAGATCGACTGGGTTCAGCGGGTTGATCTGCTGGGCGTCACCCCCCAGTGCCACGATCCCGTCGCGCATCGCCGCAAGGTCCACGACGGCGGGGACGCCGGTGAAATCCTGCATCAGGACGCGGGCGGGACGATAGGCGATCTCGATCGGGTTCTTGCCACCCTGATCGGCCCATGTCGCAAAGGCCTTGATGTCGTCCACGGTCACGGTCTTGCCGTCTTCGAACCGCAGCATGTTTTCCAGCACGACCTTCAGCGCGGCGGGAAGCTTGCTGAAATCGCCCAGACCGGCGGCGGTGGCCGCGTCGATCGAGTAGTAAGAGACAGACTGGCTGCCTACGGTCAGGGTTTTGCGGGTCTTTGCGGTATCGGTACCGACGGTGACGGTCATGGCGTTCCCTTGCAATGAGATGGCTGGATAGCGTGCTTTTGCCCTATGCAGGACAGGCGATCAAGCGAAACCCGCACCAAAGGTATACAATTGCATACCGAAAATGCGGTGTTGCCGACATGTCGCGCAAACGGGCAAGGTCATTCTCGTCGCAATTGCTTGATTGGTTATTACATCCCAAGCTGACTAGACGGATAGGGCTTCATCCCGACCGGAAAGACCACGCATGCGCCCTGCCTTTGCCAAGCCTCTGACCAGACCGATGTTTACGGGGGCCATGTTGTCGGGACTTGTCGTTGCGGGACTGCTGGCGTCCGGCACCGCAGCCCTTGCCCAGCAGGACCGGGGCACGCTGGTCGAACTCTTTACCTCGCAGGGCTGTGCCAGTTGCCCGCCCGCGGACGAGTTGCTGGCGCAGATGGACAAAAGCGACGGGGTCATCGCGCTGGCGCTGCATGTGGATTACTGGGATTACATCGGTTGGGTCGATGATCTGGCCGATCCGGCCTTTACCGCCCGGCAGCGCAAATATGCAAAGGCGTGGTCGGCCAAGACGGTCTATACGCCGCAGATGGTCGTGGCCGGTGTGGACGAATTTGTCGGCAGTCTGCCGATGCGGGCGATGGACAGCGTGGCGGCCCACCCGGCGAGCGACGATCCGGTGACGATCACGCTGGAGCGTGCGGGGGACGAGTTGTCGATCGCGGCGCAGGCGGTGGGTCCGGTGCCCGATCACGTGATGATCCAGTTGGTCCGCTATACCCCAGAGGTCGTGCGCATGATCGAGCGCGGCGAGAACGCCGGCAAGACCGTGATCTACAGCAACGTCGTGACCGCCTGGCAGGTGATCGGCGCATGGACCACGGCGCAGGATCTGGCGCTGCACGTGCCGGTGACGGGCGATGAACCCATCGTTGTCATCGTGCAGGACGGCACCAGCGGTCCGGTCCTTGGGGCGGTCAGGCTGCGCTAGGGGCGGCTTTCCAGCGGCGATGGACCCAGAACCATTGGCCGGGGTCGGTGGCGATGCGGGCGGACAGGCGATCTGTCGCCTCCTGCATCATGGCGCTGGATGTGCCGGGGGTGATCGGTGCCTCGACCTCGACCTTGAAGGACAGGCCGTCGGGTTGCCGGGTCCCGAAATAGGGCACAAGCAGCGCATCAAAACGCAGCGCCATGTCCGCCGCCGCAAGCGAGGTGAGCGCCGGGCGTCCCAGAAACGGCAGCGGCGTGGCGCGTGACACATGCACATCGAACAACAGCGTGCCCATGCCGCCTCCCTTGATATGGCGGGCAAATCCCATCGTGCCGCGCGCACCCTGGGCAAAGACGGGGCCACCCCAGCTGGTCATCGTCTGGCGGTAATGGCTGTCGACATAGGCATTGGCCATCGGGCGATAGAGGCCACCGATGGTCAGGCCCATCCGGGTCAGAACGTGGCGGGGGGCCTCGAAGTTGCCGAAGTGTCCGGTGACGAAAATCACCGGACGCCCCGCGGCCTGCGCCGCCAGCACGGGTTCCAGCCCGTCACCACTGGCGCGGGTGCCGGACAGATGCGCCGCAAAATCGCGGTTGGCATAGTTTTCCATCAAGGTGCGCCCGAAATTGTCACAGACCTGCAAGGCCAGGGCGCGGCGCACCGCAGGGTCCATCTCGGGATAGATCAGGTCAAGCTGCGTCATGGCCCGCCTGCGATACCCGGCCAAGGGCCCGGCGGCATGGGCCACGATACGCCCCATCGTGGCAATCCGCGTGGCATAGGGCAGACGGTTCAGCCCGGCGATGATGGTGCGCAAGGCGCGGTCCTGCAGCCATTCGGCCCGCGTGCCAAGGGGGCCTTGCGGGTCAGCGACGGGTGCCGCGGTCGGTGTGGGGCCGGACATCAGCGCGGGTCTGTCACAGCGGTTGACGCGGCAGACCGGTGCCGATCATGCTGTCGCGGGTGACAAGCTGTGCCAGCCTGTCGACATCCCAGCCGTCTGTGCCCGCAGGACGGACCGGCAGCACGATATACCGCATGTCGGCGGTGCTGTCGTGGACGCGGACCTGCACGCCATCCGGCAGGGTCACGCCGAATTCCGCCAGCACGCCGCGCGGATCGCGCACCGTGCGGGCGCGGTAGGCGCGGGATTTATACCAGTCCGGCGGCAGGCCCAGCAGATTTCGGGGATAGCAGGAACACAAGGTGCAGACGACCATGTTGTGCAAAGCGGGGGTGTTGGGCAGTGCGATCAGATGCATCGGGCCAAGGTCAAAGCCCATGTCGCGCACCGCCCCCCGGCCATCGGTCAACAGGGCGTCGGCGAAATCCGGGTCGGTCCAGTAGCGCGCCACGACGGCAGCGCCGTTGGCCGGGCTGCGATCGTCCATCGCGGCAATCTGGTCGGCAATCTGTGCGGGGGTCAGGATGTTCTTGGCGATCAAAAGCTCGCGCACAGCGATTTCCATGACCTGCCAATAGGACAGGCCCGTGTCCTGATCCGGGCGGTCGAGGTGGCGTCCGTGGCCGCCTTGGGCGGGGTCATCATGGGCATGATCGTGGTGGTCATGGGGCATCAGGCGGGGTCCAGCCAATGGGCGTATATTTCAGCCTCCAGCGTATCGCCGGATGCGGTCGTGGCCCTGTCGTCGGGCCACAGGTCGGCCTGGGCGAACCGCACCCGGTACAGCGGTATCAGGGGCGCAGGGCGGCGATAGGCCAGATCCTCTGGGTTGGGAAAGGCACCAAGCACCCGTTCCACCGTGCCGAGCCGCCCGCGCAGATAGGCCGGGGTGCGGATGTGGCCGGGGGGCATCCATTGACGCACACGGACCCGCGTGCCCGGTTCAGCCTGCAGCAGCGTCGGCATAGGTCAGCCCCCGTTCCTGCACGGCGGCCATGCGTTCACCCAGTTCCGCCGTGGAAAAAGCGCCTGCTTCGATCAGGTTCTGGCAGATCGCAGCGATCCAGCGTTCGTAATAGGTGCGGTCGGCAAAAGCATCGGGTCCCATATCCTCCAGCACCCGGCGCAGGCCGTCCACGGTGAACAGACCCTTGGCGGAACACAGCACCATCAGCGCATCCACGCGTTTTTCCCAAAGGGCGAAATCGTGGTCATCGCTGGGTACGGGGCCAGCGGCGGTGCCGCCCATATCATGCCAGCGGTGGCCGGCGTGCGGTGTGTCATTGTCTGCCATGGGGGTAAGGCTATGCCAGACGACAGGCGTGGTCTAGGTGTCATCCTCTGCGTCTTGTGCGATCAGGGTGATGGTGCCGTCGTCGGCCAGCGCACGGATTGCGGCACCGACGGCATTCATGGCGGCGTCACCGTCCACGGGTTTGATCGTGCCACGGCTGGCCGCTTCTTCGCGCATCGCCGTGGCCATCCGCTGGGATATGGACCCGAGGATGTATTCGGCGGCGGCGGCCCGTGCGCCGCCTTCGGACAGGGCGAAACCCACGGCCGTCGACAGATCGGCGGGGTCGATGGCGCGCAGGCAGCTGGGGATGTTGACCTGACTGAGGCGGGCCGGGATGTGTTCAAAGGTAAAGATCGCGCGCCGCACATCCTTTGCGAAATCGGCATCGGATTCATCAAGCCCGGTCAAGACGTCCTCTCTTGTGTGGGTGGGGCTTGCGTTGAGGATCGCACCGACGCGGGCCACCGGTGCCTTTTCAAAGGCAGAGACGCGGACCCGGCAGTAATCGTGGACAAGGGCGTGCCCGATACGCAGCACCGCGTCCGGCGCGATGTCAGAGGTCTGGCGGACAGCAAAGGTGATCCGCCGCGCCCGTTCGCCCGGTATTTTCCCCAGCACGTCCGCCGCCCGTGCCACAGGCAGTTTCGACAACAGAACCGCACCGATCTGAATGCTTTCGTGCGACAGAATCCGCACCACATCGTCTGTCGTCATGTTCTGGATGCGCAGCCACGGGTCACGGCCATGCCGGTTGTCGATCTGGTCGCGCAATTTGTCCGCAAGATGGGGCGATATGTGGCCTGCCAGCGAATCAAGGGCTGCATCGACATTGCCGGGCGCTGACAGGCCGATGGCATCCAGCAGATCGGCAAATTCGTTCGCAACGGCATTGACCGTGTCGCGGTCCACCAGCCGGATGGCACCCAGTTCCCGTGCAAGGTCTTCCTGCACGTGATCGGGCAGGGTGGACAAGGCCAGTTTGTTGCCGTCGTTCAAAAGCAGTTGCACGATCAACGCGGCCTTGCGTTTGCGTGTCATCGGCATGGCAGGGCGCGCGGGTGAAGATTGACTGTTGAGCATGCCCCGATGTTAGTGCTGCGACCGTCAACGAAAGGTAAAGGGGTGTCACCCTTTGGCGTATTGGATCGACATATCGCGCAAGTGGGACACGTAATCGGTGGGCAGGTCGTCCATCGTCGCTGTCGCGTCGTGCACATCCAGCAGCCCTGCGTGCAGGGTGTCGATTTCCTGATCGGTGAATTCCCGGTCTGACCGTGCAAAACTGCCAAAGCTGCGGCTGTCCTGCGAATCAACCGCGCAGACGACACCGTATTGCAGGCCATGATCCGCCGCCCGCTGCATGACACCTGCCGGATCGTCGGTCAGCATCGACCACCGACAGCTTCCGTCATTGGCAAAGCCCCAGGCGACGGTCGGGTCCGCCATCACAAGTGCGTGGATCGAGTAATATGTCGTCCATGCTTTAGGATAGGCTTGCAGCAGAAATGTGGGAGATGTGAACCGGATATGGAACGCAAGCGCATAGCCGGCCGTTGCAAGATCAGAGACCTGTGCGAGTTTGCCTAGAATTGGTTCGATGTCTGACACAGCAAAATACCTTTCCGAAGTTTCGACTGTCAGAGACAGTGTGAAAAGATTTATTTCTTTCGCTTTATTTGATAGCTATGACCTAAAGTATAGGTGTGTGGTCGTGAAATGGACCAAAACCTTTAAAAATTTTATGATTAACAAACTTTATACTGACCAGAAATCATTTGAAATTTCGCTTGCGACCGCAGCGACAGGAACGCCCGCTTGATGTCACGCCGCATGACCCTGGACGATGTGTCAACCATGGCTCCCGCTGGGTATTACGTAGCGTTGCGTATCGGTTTTGCGTTCCCGATGGCAGAAATCAACGCCTTGCCGTCGGGCTGGATCGATCATTACACCCGGCACAGGCTGATGCTGTTCGATCCGGTGGTGCGGTGGTCCTATGCCAACACCGGGTCACGGGCCTGGGCTGATCTGCGGGATCTGGATACCCACGGTGTGCTGAGCATGGCCGCCACCTTTGGTCTGCGCTATGGCGTTGCCGTGTCGGTTTTTGACGACAACAGCGACGGGCAGCGGACCTATGGCAGCTTTGCCCGGTCCGACAGGCCTTTTGACGACATGGAGGTGCGCCTGCTGCTGGCCTATCTGACGCGGCGTCACGCGGAAATGGCACCGCCACGCAATCTGACCCGGGCAGAGCTGGAGGCGCTGGTCATGGTGCGTGACGGCAAGCGTTTGAAACAGATTGCTTTTGACCTTGGGGTAACCGAAGGCGCGGTGAAACAGCGGCTGAAAAATGCGAAACTGAAGTTGCAGGCGCAGACCAGCACGCAGGCCGCAGCCCTGGCCGGTCAGTTCGGATTGATCTGACGGGATGCGCGGCTTTTAACCGAAACGCAACCCGCGTTACGGAAAAGCAAAGAATTGTTGAACAATTTGCAACAGTAACTGAGACAATTTCGAGTTGACTTGTTATCCCATGGTTCATCCAGAAGGAGAATCATGCGATGGAGTGCATTACATTCAACATGTCGACGCTGCACCTGTATGGGTCGGCGTTTTACGATTTTCTGCGGCTGCGCAAGCGGTTCTTTGTCGACACGCTTGGCTGGCATATTCCCCACGACGACGAGGTGGAGATGGACCAGTACGACAATCCCCGCGCGTGGTATGCCGTGGTTCTGCGACAAGGCACCGTCATCGGCGGCGCGCGCGCCATGGCGACGACGGCCAGTTGGGGAAGCCACAGTTACATGCTGCGCGATGCGGTCAAGGGCAAGCTGATCGACATTCCGCCGCAGGTTCTGGGGCGCGATATCGTCAGCGATCAGATGTGGGAATGTACCCGGCTGGTGATGTCAGACGACGTGGCCACACAGGCCGAACGCAGCGTCTGCCTGAAGCTGATCGTGCAGGGTCTGATTGATGTGGCGGCGGATCAGGGCGCGGAAGAGCTGATGTCGCTGTCGCCACTGGCCCTGATGCGGGCGCTGCGTCAATTGGGGTTCGGTGCGGAACGCATTGGCGAACCTTATACCAACGACAACGACGGGCGGCGCTATGCGGTGCTGTCGATGCCTGTGACACGCGTCTCTCCGCCTGTGCCGTTGGCGACGCATCGGCCGCAACCACAGCCATTGCACGCGCCGGCGCTGTAGGGGTCGCAGAACGAAAGGCGGGCCAACCGCCCGCCTTTCGCAGGATCAGCTTGTTGACACGGGCACGCAGACGCCGGTTTCGGCGTCCGGCATCGTGCCTTCGGCGCAGGACATCGCTGTCGTCGCCTTGGTGTATCCACAGTCTTGCGCAAGGGCGAGGCCGGGCAAAAGGGTGAGTGTCATGGCGGCAAGCGTCATTTTCAGCATGGGTAATCCTTTCGACTGGGGTAAACACAACTTTGGCCGTGACAAATCCTAACACGATGGCTGCAAAACCGACGACAGGTTTTGCTGCGACAGGCTGTC
>JBBREW010000051.1:0-11142 GCA_038225335.1 Rhodobacterales bacterium | reverse complement strand
GGTGCCGGACGACCGCATGGCGGGCTGCGGTCTGGGGCTGCGGATCGGCGTGGTTGATACCGGGCTGAACCCCGACCATGACACCTTTGACGGCGCGGCCCTGACGGTGCTGGATTTCGATGCCATTGCCGGTGACACGTCGAGAGAGCAACATGGCACGGCGGTTGCGGCCATGCTGATCGGCCGCCCGGATACCCGGTCGCCGGGTCTGGTGCCGCAGGCACAGGTTTTCGCCATCGACCCGTTTCACCGCACCAATGGCGACGAAAGGGCCGATGTCTTTTCCTTGTTGGACGCGTTGGACCGGATCGGACAACAGGATGTCTCTGTCCTGAACCTGAGCCTTGCCGGGCCCCAGAATGCCGCCCTTGAACAGATGATCCGCAACATGATCTGGGTGCAGGACATCGTGGTGGTTGCGGCCGCTGGCAACGCAGGGCCGCAGGCGGACCCACTTTATCCCGCGGCGATCGACGATGTGATTGCCGTGACCGCCATCGACCGCGATCAGCGGGTGTACCGCCGCGCGGTGCAGGGCGATCACGTCGATCTGGCGGCCCCCGGTGTCAACGTCTGGACCGCCGCATCGGTCAGCGGGGCACGCCTGAAAACCGGCACATCCTTTGCCACGCCGTTCGTCACGGCCGCCGCGGGGTTGATGCGCCTGCAGGCCCCCGACCTGCCTGCCGTCGATGTGGCCGCGGCGTTGAAGGCCGCGGCAACCGATCTGGGCGATACCGGACCCGACCGGGTGTTCGGCGCGGGGCTGGTGCCTGCCGCCGATGCAACCTGCCGTCTGCCCAGCGGTGCAGCCCGGCCCGGTCCGCCGCCCGTTGTGTCGGTTTCGGCGAACTGAACGCGAGCACCCGCTAGCGGGCAAGGGTCAGCGCATCCTCCAGGATCATCTCTGCCGCTTTCTGGGCGATCATCATTGTCGGCGCATTGGTATTGCCAGAGGTGATCGTCGGCATGATCGACGCATCGGCGATGCGCAACCCGCGCAGGCCTCGCAACGACAGGCGGGGATCGACGACACTGTCCGGGTCAGACCCCATGCGGCAGGTGCCGACGGGATGAAAGATGGTCGTCCCGATTTCCCCGGCGGCGCGTTGCAGGTCGTCCTCTGTCTGGTAATCAGGGCCGGGGCGATATTCCTCTGGCTGAAAACGGGCAAAGGCAGGCTGGGCCGCGATCGCGCGGGTCAGGCGGATCGCGTTGGCCGCCACATGCCTGTCCCCGGCGGTCGACAGATAATTCGGCCGGATCATGGGTGCGCTGCCGGGCAGGGGATCATCCAGATGCACGGACCCCCTGCTTTCGGGGCGCAGATTGCAAACACTGGCAGTCATGGCCGGAAACGGGTGAACCGCGTCGCCGAATTTGTCCAGCGACACAGGCTGGACGTGGTATTCCAGATCGGGTGTTTCCTTGTCCGGGCTGGACCGGGTGAAGATCCCCAGCTGGCTGGGTGCCATCGACATCGGCCCTGATCGCTTCATCAGATATTCCAGCGCAATCCCCGCCTTGCCGCGCAGGGTGCTGGCGGCCTCGTTCAGGGTGCGCACGCCGTGGACCTTGTAGATCAGGCGCAGTTGCAGGTGATCCTGCAGGTTTTCGCCGACCTGTGCACGGTCAAGGACCGGGGCGATCCCGGCTGTCTGCAGGCGGTCAGCCTGCCCGATACCGGACCGTTCCAGAATATGCGGCGACCCGATGGCCCCCGCACACAGCACGGTTTCCCGCGCAGCCGCAGCGGTCACCCGCTGCCCCTGATGGTCGTAGGCAACCCCTGTCACGCGCCCGTCGGCGATGGTCAGATGCGCCACCTCTGCATGGGTGACGACGCGCAGGTTGGGCCGTTTCATCGCGGGCCGCAGGAAGGCTTTGACCGCACTCCACCGCAGGCCGGATTTTTGGGTGACTTCGAAATACCCGCCGCCTTCGTTGTCGCCGGAATTGAAATCATGGGTCCGGGGGATGCCGTGCTGTTCCGCCGCCGCCAGAAAAGCGTCGAGCACGTCCCAGCGCACCCGCGCCTGTTCAACCCGCAAACCGCCCCCAGCGCCGTGCAGATCGGATTCGCCCAGATGGTGATTTTCCTGCGCGCGAAACAGCGGCAGCACATCATCCCAGCCCCAGCCCGCGCACCCCATCTGCCGCCAGCCGTCATAATCGCGCGACTGGCCCCGCATATAGATCATACCGTTGATCGACGAACAGCCGCCCAGCACCTTGCCGCGCGGATACATCAACGCCCGACCGCCCAGACCCGGTTCGGCCTGCGTGGAATAGCACCAGTCGGTGCGGGGATTGCCGATGCAATACAGATAGCCCACCGGAATATGGACCCAGTGGTAATTGTCGTTACCGCCTGCTTCCAGCAACAGCACGCGGTTGCGGGGGTCTTCGGACAGGCGGTTGGCCAGAACACATCCGGCGCTGCCTGCACCGATGACGATGTAATCGAATGTCTGCACGAAAGGATGCCCCCGCAGGCCAGATGGAATGAATGGTTACTGTTCGGACCGGAACCCCAGCATGCGTCCCAGACGCGAGGCATAGAATTCGCCCACCAAGCCACGCCGGAACACCAGCACGCAGGCCATGAACACAAGGCCGGTGATGATCGTGACCGGAAAATCAGAGGTCGCCAGTTCGTTCTGCAAAGTCACGACAATCCCAGCGCCCACGACGGGCCCGATCATCGTGCCGATCCCGCCCAGCAGGGTCATCAGGATCACCTCACCGGACATCTGCCACGCCACGTCGGTCAGGGTGGCAAAGCCAAAGACAAGCGCCTTTGTCCCGCCTGCCAGTCCGGTCAGGGCCGCAGACATCACAAAGGCACCCAGCTTGTACCGGTCCACCGCATACCCCAGCGACACGGTGCGCTGTTCGTTTTCGCGGATGGATTTCAGGATCATGCCGAAGGGCGAATTGATGAACCGCCAGATGATCGCGATCCCGATCAGGAACACCGCCAGCACAAAGAAATACATGTTGGTCGTGTCATTCAGGTTGATCAGGCCGAACAATTCCCCACGCGGCACGGACTGGATGCCATCCTCGCCCCGGGTCCAGCCGGACTGCACGCAATAGAAAAAGAACATCTGCGACAGGGCAAGGGTGATCATCGCGAAATAGATGCCCTGACGCCGGATCGCGATCAGACCCATCACCAGACCCAGCCCGGCAGCGCCGATCACACCGATCAGGATGCCGATTTCAGGCGAAACGCCCCATTCCTTGACCGAATAGGCGGTGAAATAGGATGCCCCGCCAAAGAAGGCCGCATGGCCGAACGACAGAAAGCCGGTGTAGCCCAGCAGCAGGTTGAAGGCCGCCGCAAACAGGGCAAAGCACAGCAGTTTCATCACGAAGACAGGATAGAACAAGAAGGGTGCCGCCAGCAGAAGCGCCAGAATGGCGACCATCATCCCGATGCGGATCAGGCGTGCGGCGCCGATTTCGCGGCGCGGGCTGGTATCGGTGGCGGGTGTATCTGTGCCGCTCATCTCAGGCATCCTTTCCGAACAGACCTGCGGGACGCAGGATCAGGACAATCGCCATGATGACAAAGATCACGATATTCGACGCCTCTGGATAAATCACCTTGGTCAGACCTTCGGCGATGCCCAGCATATAGCCGGTCAGGATCGCCCCAAGGATCGACCCCATGCCGCCGACGACGACCACGGCAAAGACGATGATGATGATATTGGACCCCATCAGCGGCGAGACCTGATAGATCGGCGCGGCCAGCACCCCCGCCAGACCAGCCAACCCGGCCCCCAGCGCATAGGTGAGGGTCAAAAGCAACGGCACGTTGACGCCAAAGCTTTGGACCAGCACCGGGTCTTCGGTCGAGGCGCGCAGATAACTGCCCAGCTTTGTCTTCTCGATCAGCAGCCAGACGGCAAAGCAGGCGATGGCCGATGCAATGATGACCCAACCGCGATAGATCGGCAGGAACATGAACCCAAGGTTCACCCCCCCGGACAGGGCGGCAGGCACCGCATAAGGCTGACCCGACGCACCAAAGAAATAGCGGAACGTGCCTTCGATCAGCAGGGCAAGGCCAAAGGTGAACAACAGACCGTAAAGGTGGTCCAGCTTGTAAAGCCGGGACAGCATCGTGCGTTCCACGATGGCCCCGCCCAATGCGACGGTCAGCGGTGCCAGCACCAGCGCAAACCAGTAATTCAGACCCAGATGCGTGGCCATCAGCAAGGCGACGAACGCCCCCAGCATATACATCGCACCATGGGCAAAGTTGATGACCCGCAGCAGGCCGAAAATCACCGCCAGCCCCAGCGACAGCATTGCATAGAATGACCCGTTGATCAGGCCCAGCAACAGCTGTCCCATCCACACCACCAGCGGGTAGCCAAAAATCGTCGTCATGTCAGACCCCCAGTGTTTCGTTCAGCATTGCCATGCGGTCAGGCAGGTCGCCGACCGGGAATTCAGCGACCATCTGGCCGTGATCCATGACGTAGAAACGGTCCGCGACCTTTGACGCAAAACGAAAGTTTTGTTCGACCAGCACGACCGTCATGCCGCGCGATTTGAGCGTGCGCAGCACATCGCCGATCGCCTGAATGATGACGGGTGCCAGACCTTCGGTCGGTTCATCCAGCAACAGGCATTTTGCCCCGGTGCGCAGGATGCGGGCCATGGCCAGCATCTGCTGTTCGCCCCCCGACAGTTTCGTGCCGGGTGAATTGCGCCGTTCCTTCAGGTTCGGGAACAGGGTGAAAATCTCGTCAACGCTCATCCCGCCATCGGCGACCTTGGGCGGCAACATCAGGTTTTCCTGCACGCTGAGCGTCGAGAAGATGCCGCGTTCTTCCGGGACGAACCCCAGTCCGGCGCGGGCTGTCTTGTGCAGGGGGACATTCATCATGTCGGCCCCGTCAAAGGTGATGGTGCCCGTGCGTTTCGACAGGATACCCATGATCGTGCGCAGGGTCGTCGTTTTCCCCATGCCATTCCGGCCAAGGATGCAAATCGTTTCACCTGCGTTCACATGCAGGTCGACACCGTGCAGAATATGGCTTTCGCCATACCAGGCCTGCAGGCCCGCGACATTCAAAAGGGGGGCCATCAGTCCTCCGTCCCCATATAGGCGGTGCGCACGGCGGGATCCTGCGACACGGTCGCGTAATCGCCTGCGGCCAGAATTTCGCCCCGCTGCAGGACCGTCACGTGGTGGCAGATGTCCGCCACGACCGACAGGTTGTGTTCGACCATCAGCACGGCGCGGGTTTCCGCCACCTTTGCGATGATCCCGGCGACCACGGCGACGTCCTCGCCGCCCATGCCCGCCATCGGTTCGTCCAGCAGCAGCACCTTTGGATCAAGCGCCAGTGTCGTTGCAATTTCCAGCACCCGCTTGCGGCCATAGGACAGGTCGGTGGCGCGGGTATCGCGGTATTCCGACAGGCCCAGTTCGGCAATCAGTTCGTCTGCGCGGGGATTGAGGGTGTCAAGCGCCGACAGCGGCAACCAGAACTGGGTGGCCAGCTTGTTGGGGCGTTGCAGGGCGACGCGCACGTTTTCCAGCACCGTCAGATGCGGAAACACCGCAGAGATCTGGAAGGATCGCACAAGGCCCATGCGGGCGATCTTGTCGGGCTTTGTCCCGGTAATGTCGGTGTCCAGCAGCATGATCTTGCCACGGGTGGGTTGCAGAAACTTTGTCAGCAGGTTGAACACCGTCGTCTTGCCGGCCCCGTTGGGACCGATCAGCGCGTGGATGCGCGCATGTTCGACGTCGATGTCCACATTGTTGACGGCGGTGAACCCGGCAAAATCCTTGCCAAGGCCGCGGGCGGTCAAAACCACCCGCGGCTGGTCCTGCGGTGTCACAGGCATGGCTTGCATCATTCCGACCCGATCACCCTTCGACGAGCGAGCAGCCGCTCTCTGCCGGGTCGATATAGGCCTCGGACCCGGGGATCGTCTGCAGCACGTTGTAGTAGTCCCATGCGATATCGCTTTCGCCGGGGGCTTTGACCTGCATCAAATACACGTCCTTGATCAGACGGCCGTTCGCGCCGACTGTGCCGCCTTGGGCAAAGACGTCATCGACGGGCAGTTCGTGCAGTTTGGCGGACACGGCTGTCGTTTCGTCGGTGCCTGCGGCCTCGATCGCCTTCAGATAGGACATCACAGCGGAATAGGTGCCTGCGTGGACCATGTTCGGCATGACACCGGTGCGCTCGAAGAAACGGTTGCCGAACTCTGCCGATGCTTCGTCCCGGTTCCAGTAGAAGGATTCCGTCAGGCTTAGCCCCTGTGCGGCTTCCAGACCCAGACCGTGCACTTCGGCCAGTGTGAACAGCAAGGCTGCCAATTGCTGGCCGCCCTGAACGATCCCGAATTCCGATGCCTGCTTGATCGCGTTCTGTGTATCCAGACCGGCGTTGGCCAGACCGATCACCTTGGCACCCGATGCCTGCGCCTGCAGCAGAAAGCTGGAAAAGTCGGGGTTGGTCAGCGGGTGACGCACGGCACCGGCGATATTGCCGCCCTGCTCTGTCACAAAGGCGCTGGTCTGCTCTTCAAGCGAGTAGCCGAAAGCATAATCCGCGGTCAGGAAGAACCAGCTGTCGCCGCCCTGTTCCACCAATGCGCCGCCGGTGCCGACGGCCAGAGCGTGGGTGTCATAGGCCCAGTGAAAGCTGTTGGGCGCGCATTGCGCCCCGGTCAGTTCGGTCGTGGCGGCACCGGTCGTGATCGTGATCTTGTCCATTTCGTTGGACAGCGACTGCACGGCCAGCGCGACGGACGACGTCGTCAGTTCCATGATCGCATCGACCTGTTCGGTGTCATACCACTGGCGTGCGGTGTTGGACGCGATGTCGGCCTTGTTCTGGTGGTCGGCGGTGATCACCTCGACCGGCATGTCCAGCACGGTGCCACCGAAATCCTCGACGGCCATCAGGGCGGCCTGATAAGAGGACTGCCCGCCAAAATCGGCATAGACGCCGGATTGGTCGTTCAGGATGCCGATCTTGACGACATCATCGGATACCTGTGCAAAGGCGGGTGCGGCACCTGCGGCGACCAGCGCCGTTGTCAGCAATAGTTTATTCATATTCTTCTCCCTGGTGAACACGACATCATGCCTCGTCTGACAGACGACAACGACAGGCGCGGCTGCATCCTGCGGGGCGATGACGGTAATGGTTGGCTTGCCGGACCCTCTCCTCAGCGGGTCCGCCTGCGAAAACGTTACAGCAAATTCGATCTGGCACAAGTGTTCAGGGTTTGATTATTATGTACAGGTTATGTTCATTTTCGTACAGGTAAAGGTGTTACCGCAAACATGTCCGACTTCACCTGGGACGATCTGCGATTCTTCCTTGCGGTTGCGCGTAGCGGTCAGTTGTCCACCGCGGCCCGGCAGTTGCGCACCAGCCATGTCACCGTGTCGCGGCGGATCGACCGGCTGGAACAGGCCCTTGGCCTGCGCCTGTTCGAGCGTAATCCAAAAGGATACGAGCTGACGCCCAACGGACGCGGCCTGATCGACCGCGCCCAGGGCATGGCCGCGCAGGCCGATCAGTTGCGCGCCGATCTGGCCGGAGAAGAACCGGTGCAACAGGGTCTGATGCGCGTCGCCGCCCCCGAAGGTTTCGGCAGCTATTTCAGCCAGTATCTGCTGACGGCGTTCATGCAGCAGTTTCCGGGGATCGCGCTGGAACTGGTCTCTCTGCCGCAGATCATTTCGCTGTCCCGGCGTGAAACCGAAGTGTCGATCACCCTTGACCCGATCAAGGCCAGCACCTTTGTCAGCGAAAAGCTGACGGATTACACGCTGGGGGTCTTTGGCGCACCGGATTATCTGCGGCAGGCGGCTCCGATCCGGTCGCGCAGTGATCTGTTGGCGCATCCCTTTGCCGGATATATCGAAGAGATGATCTTTGCCCCCGGTCTGGATTATCTGGGTGATGTGCATCCGCGCCTGCGCCCGATCTTCAAAAGCTCCAGCATTTTCAACCAGCAATCCGCCGCGCGGCGGGGGTTGGTGCTGTGTGTGCTGCCGCATTACATCGGCAGCCGCGATCCCGGGCTGGAACTGGTGCTGGCGGACACGGTGCGCCTGCGGCGCAGCTATTGGCTGAACTGTCATCGTGATGTGCATACAGCCCCCCGCGAACAGGCCGTGCGCCGGTTCCTGTTCAACCAGACCCGCCAGCACAGTGCCTTTTTGCAAGGTGCGGCGGCGCAGGACCCGGCGGCGGTCTGACGCGGATCAGGCCTGCGGTGCGGCGAACCCTTTGCCGATGATCGGTCCGGTCGGCCGCCCGGTCGGGGACCCGCCCAGCGGTTCCAGCGTCACTTCGTAAAGTTGCGCCGCAGCGGGGTCCGGCAGGTTCTGAAACCGCAACCGGGCCGCCATCGTCCGGTCCAGTGTCCCCAGCGACATCGGCCCCATTTCGGCAGAAGGCAGGGTCCAGACCTGAAGGCTGCGGTCCGCTGGCACGGTGATGTCGGCCACAAAACGGACGGTCGCGGTATCGTTGCCGAAATCGTCGATCACGGCCTGCGGCACGCCCGCGTCATCCACCAGGACGGCCACCACCGCTGGCTGCGGCACCGGTTGGAGGGACTGCACGCCTATGCCGATACCCAACCCTGCGATGGCCGCCGCCAGCAGGGCCAGACGCGACCGCCTGGGTGGTGTGGTCAGATTGGCCGCCGTGGGTGCAGGTTGCGCCGGGCGGAGCGGCAAGGCTGCCCTGATCCGTCTTGCCAGATCATCCGGCACAGGCTGCGCGCGCGCCGACAGATCCAGCGGCAACAACTGATCGCGCAGGGCCCCCGCGCGCGCAGCAAGGGCAGGATCGCGCGCCAAAAGCGCCTCTATCAACAGCGATTCCGTGTCCGTCCGCAGGCCCATGACATGGTCGTCGATCAGATCGGTGATGTCGTCGGGGGTGGGGTTGTCGGATGTGGGGCTCATGTCAGACACTCCTTCAAGGCGTGAAGACCCCTGCGGATCAGTGATTTGACGGTGCCAAGCGGCACGCTTTGCCGATCAGCGATTTCCGCATGGCTGAACCCCGCCACATGGGCCAGCAGGATCGCGTGCCGACTTTGCCCGTCCAGACCGCGCAGGCAATCGCGGATTCGACCCGGTCCGGCCAGTATCTCCCAGTCCTGTGGCGGGACGATCTGCTGGCGGCTGTCCTGCAATTGCGCCAGATCGTCGGGCGGCAGCAAGCTCAGCCTTTTGGTATCGCGCAGGATGTTCAGACAGCGGTTGCGCAACACCGCATAAATCCAGCCTCGCGCCGATCCGGTCTGCGCATCGAACTGGTCCGCCTTGCGCCAGATCTGAACCATGGCGTCCTGCAACGCGTCTTCTGCCAGATCGGCGCGGCCCAGCATCCGGCGGGCCAACCCCAGCAGTTGCGGACCTTCGCTGGCAAGGATCGTGTCGATGCCCGCATGGCGTCCGGCCGCACAGGCGGCCAGCGCGGACCGAAGCCTTTGGGCAAGGGCGGTGGATGGGTCGGCGTCGGTCATGGCGCGCAGTCCTTCGTGATCGGCTGATGCCACAGGCCCGGGCCGCATCGCCGCGCGAACGGTGACCGGGGGCGCGATGGCAGGGGCGCGTGTCGTGATGTTCGCTGTGTGATGCATCAATCCAACCCCTTCAATACAGAAGACACGCGGGCCGCCACGTCGGATGCAAAGTTATTTCGCGATCTTTGCATCCAATCGCGAGTCTGCCGTGTCTTCTGGGTATGGACGGCGCAGATGCCGTGCCTTTGTAGACCCGAAACAAGGATAACGATTATGCTTCGTATTGCAGCTTTTTCGACGACGGCCCTGACCCTGACCATGTCTGCCGCGCTTGCCGCGCCCGCCGTTGGTCTGGTGGGTGACAAAACCCTCGTGATGTTCGACACAGACACGCTGGAGGTGTCCGGCACGATGGACGTGACAGGCGTCGACAGCCTGCTTGGGTTCGATCTGCGCCCTGCCGACAACACGCTGGTCGGTGTGACACCGGACATGGTCATCGTCACCATCGACACAGCCACGGGCGAAGCGACAGAGCTTTCGACCATGGACACGGCCCTGCCGGTCGCGGATCAGCCTGTCATCGTCGATTTCAACCCGATGGCCGACCGTCTGCGGTTCATGACCGGCACCACCAACCACCGTGTTGATGTGGACACCGGTGCGGTGACCGTCGATGGCAGCCTTGACTGGCAGGACGGCGACATGCACGCAGGCGAAACGCCCATGATTGCGGCGGCCGCCTATATCAACAGCTTTGGCACGCCGGAATCGACCGCGATGTACAATATCGATTCCACCATCGGCGGGCTGATCCAGCAGGTTGCCCCCAACGACGGTACCCTTGCGGCGATCGGCACGCTGGGTCTGGACGCTGCTTCATCGAATTATGCCTTTGACGTGCAGTCCACCGACGGCATCGACAACATGGCTTGGCTGGTGAACGGCACGACGCTGTATTCCGTCGATCTGGAAACAGGTGCCGCCACCATGACCGGAGAGATCGCAGGCGTTGACGGGATGATTCGCGACATCGCCATTCTGCCAGCGATGTAATCTGGCTGCGTCTTGCGGCAAACGCCTTAAATTTCGGCGCGGCCCTGTCAGGCCGCGCCGTTTTCACGTTGACGTGACACCGTTGCGGTTTTCAGTGGTCTCAATCGATTTCGGTGCCCGGGCGCGATCCCTTTGCTGCGGATTAGCGCAGCGATATTACGCTTGCCCGTGCGACAGATATTGAACTTTCCCACATTAAAAGCGATTCTGCACTGCAGCAAGAATCGGATTTGACCCCATGAAATCATCGCCCTGCACGCCAGTGCTGTCCCGCCGCTCTTTCTTTCGGGGCGGGGTGTCGCTGCTTGCCGCAGGGGCAGTTCTGTGGCCCATGGGCCGCCGTGCCGCGGCGCAGGACGTGGCACAGGGCACGCCGTTTTCGTTTCAGGTGCTGGTGGATCAGGTGCGCGCGTCCGCGCGGCAGCCCTACACCCCGGTGCAGACGCTGGGTCAGCCGTTCAACAGTCTGGATTATGACGGCTACCGGAACATCCAGTTCAATACCGAACGCGCGCTTTGGGCGGGCACCGATGCGCCCGCGGTCGT
>JBBREW010000050.1:0-11173 GCA_038225335.1 Rhodobacterales bacterium | reverse complement strand
ACCAGCATTTCCGCATGGGCGGTGGGGTCATTCTGCGCCCGCGTCCGGTTGCCGTCCTGCGCAATGATGACCCCCTGACGCAGAATGACCGCGCCGACCGGCACCTCGCCGCGGGCAGCAGCGGCGCGCGCCTGATCCAGCGCGATGTCCATATGGCTTTGAAACGTCATGCCCTGTTCTGCCCGCACCGCGTCCGGTCTGGCAAGCCCCGGAACGTGACCCTTTGCATCGGCGCGACACCCGCACCCGCCACTGGCGCCCTGCGCCAAAACCATCTATGCGTCAGCCATGACCGATACTCCCCCAGACGGCGACCGGATCGCCAAGGTTCTCTCGCGTGCGGGCGTTGCCTCTCGGCGCGATGCGGAACGCATGATCGAAGAAGGCCGCGTGTCGGTGAATGGCAAGACCATCATCAGCCCCGCGCTGAACGTCACCGACCGCGACAGGATCGTGGTGGACGGCAAACCGGTGGGTCAGCCAGAGGCCGCGCGCCTGTGGCTTTATCACAAACCCGCCGGTCTTGTGACCTCTGCCCGGGATGAAAAAGACCGCGAAACGGTGTTCGATGCCCTCCCCGACGACATGCCCCGCGTGATGTCGGTCGGACGCCTTGACATCAATTCCGAAGGTCTGCTGCTGCTGACCAACGATGGCGGGATCAAACGGCGGCTGGAACTGCCAAGCACCGGATGGCTGCGACGCTACCGTGTGCGGATCAACGGGTCCGTTTCCGAAGCGCGGCTTGACGAATTGCGCCACGGCCTGACGGTGGATGGCATCAAATACCAGCCGATGATCGTCACCTTTGACCGCCAGCAAGGGGCGAACGCTTGGCTGACCATCAGCATCCGCGAAGGCAAGAACCGCGAAATCCGCCGCGCCATGGAGGCGGTGAATACCACCGTCAACCGCCTGATCCGGGTCAGCTATGGCCCGTTCCAGCTGGGCAAGCTGGAACCGGGTGCGGTCGAGGAAATCAAAGGCCGGGTGCTGCGCGAACAACTGGGCCTTGAATCGGCGGAACCGCAAAAGGCAAAACCGCGCAAGCCACTGGCGCGCAATCCCAAATCGGGCGGCGCTGGCCCTGCAGGTGGCGGTCCGCAGGCCGCGAAACGCGCGCCGTTCAAGGCATCGGGCGACACACGCGGCCCGAAACCGGCACCGGGAACAGGCCCGCGACCGGGCCCGCGCAGCGGGCCAAAGGCCGGGCCCGCATCCGCAGGACGACCCGCATCAAAAAACGACGGCAAACGCGGCCCCCGCTGAGTTTCGCAATTGCGCCGAAAACCACTCGTAAATCTGTGCGGGGATGCCTACCTAGAGGGTGAAGAAATCTAGGCGCAGGGTTGCGGAATATGGCACGAATCATCCTTTTTGTGATGCTGATGGCAGGGATTTTGCTGGCCATTGCGGTCATGGTCGCAGCCCTGCGCGCGCTGTCGGTGTCTGATGATACGGGCGGCGATGCACAGGGCCTGCCTGCCCCGGTCAAGGCGGTGTCCTATACATTTTTGATGGTCCTGCTTTTGGGTGTGACCACTGGCATGGTCGGGGCTGACTGATGGCGAAACCTTTTAGCGGCAAATTCAGCCCCGGGACGCCGGTTAGCGGACATCGCACCAATGGCGCAACACCTGTGCCACCCGGCAGACCCGTGCCCGATCCAGTCGGCGCGCGGGCGAACCTGATGTTCGTGCCGCCGCTGATCTTGTTGTTCACCTCTTTGTCCGGCGGCGCAGTGGCACTGGGCGCGGGGTTGCTGGGTGCGGCGTCCCTTGGGTTGGCGGCATGGCTGCTGCGCGGCGGATTGCGGGCCGATGCGGCCTACCGCGCCCGCGCCGTGGCCCGCCGCCCTGCCCTGCCGCGCAAGATCATCGCCGCCCTGCTGACGGGGATCGGGGTGGGCTTTGCCACGGTGACGGGTGACAGCGGCCTGGTCGGCAGCGTGATCTACGGTGCTGTGGCCGCGCTTGCGCATGTGGCGGCCTTTGGCATCGACCCCTTGCGCAACAAGCGTCTGGCGCATGTGGACACCTTTCAGCAGGATCGCGTCGCCCGCGTCGTCGAAGAAGCAGAGGCGCATCTGTCCGCGATGGCGACCCGCATCGCCGCGCTGAACGACCGCCCGCTGCTGCACCGCGTCACGGCATTTCAGGACACGGCCCGGCGCATGATCCACACGGTCGAAGAAGACCCGCGCGATCTGACCGCCGCACGTAAGTTTCTGGGCGTCTATCTGCAAGGCGCGCGCGATGCGTCCGCCAAATATGCCGATCTTGCCGCGCGTCGCCCGCAGGAGGCCGCCCGGGCGGATTTCATGGCTTTGCTGGACGATCTGGATCAGAACTTTGCCGCGCGTAACGACCGTTTGTTGCGGGACGAACGCAGTGATATGGAAATCGAAATTAAGGTGCTGCGCGACCGTTTGTCGCGTGAGGGCCTGACACAGGAAACAAGGGACCCCGATGTCTGACAATAGCCGCACCCGCGCAGAGGCCGTCATGGCCGATGTGGAAAAAATGACCGCCGTGGTCCTGCTGGACCCGCCTTCCGAAATGGTGCCGCTGGATCAGGCCGATGCGCCGACCAGTGCTGCAATCACGCGGCGGATGGCGGAAATCGACCTGACCGACACGAATTCGATCGTGTCCTTCGGGACGGCCGCACAGGCGGGTCTGCAACAGATTTCGCAGGACATGCTGGCTGGCGTGCGCAACAAGGACGTGGGCCCGGCGGGCGACAGCCTGCGCAGCATCGTCAGCACGATCCGCGGATTTTCGGTGACCGAACTGGACCCCAACCGCAAACAGGGCTGGTTCGACCGCATTCTGGGCCGCGCCACGCCCTTGTCGAAATTCGTCGCCCGGTTCGAGGACGTGCAGACCCAGATCGACAACATCACCGACGATCTGCTGGGCCACGAGACGACCTTGATGAAGGACATCGAATCGCTGGACCGCCTTTATGGCAAGACGCTGGCATTCTATGACGAGCTGGGCCTTTATATCGTCGCAGGCGAGGCACGGATTGCCCAGATCGACGCCAACGATATTCCCGACAAGGAACGCGAAGTCGCCGCCACCCCGCAGGCCGACAGCGTGATGGAAGCGCAGGAACTGCGCGATCTGCGCAGCGCGCGTGACGATCTGGAACGGCGGGTCCACGACCTGAAACTGACCCGGCAGGTCACGATGCAGTCGCTGCCGTCGATCCGGCTGGTCCAGGAAAACGACAAGTCACTGGTGGCCAAGATCAATTCGACCTTGGTGAACACTGTGCCGCTGTGGGAAACGCAGCTGGCACAGGCCGTGACGATCCAGCGGTCAGCACAGGCGGCCACGGCCGTGCGCGAAGCCAGCGATCTGACCAATGACCTGCTGAAGGCCAATGCAAAGAACCTGCGCGATGCCAATTCCGCGATCCGCACAGAGGTAGAGCGCGGCGTCTTCGACATCGACGCGGTCAAGGCCGCCAACGACGATCTGATCGCCACCATCGATGAAAGCCTTGCCATTGCCGACGAAGGCAAGCGCAAGCGGGCGGCGGCAGAGGTCGAGTTGCAGAAGATGGAAAACGATCTGAAAGACACGCTGATCGCAGCAAAATCCCGCAGCCCGCGTCCCGCAGCGGCTGTCTGACATGACCCGGGGCCGCGCGACACGGATGATCGGCGGCCTTGTGGCGGCCTGTGCGCTGTGGGCTTGCACGGCCCCGGTCGCAGCCGTCGTTGTGCCAGCGGCCCCGGCGGACACGGTCCTGCGGCCCGTGCCGCGTGCGCCGGGCACGGGTGAGATCCCATTGCCTGCCACACCCCCCGTCGCGGGGCCGGCCAGTGCCGCGCTGAAGATTTATTACCAGCGATTGCAGAACGATCTGACGGCGCAGGGGTTGCTGCGCACCGATGGTGGCGGGACCGATACGCCGTTTACCGATACCATGCTGGCGCGCAATTTCGTCAATATCGCGCTTTATGATGAATACGTCATGGACGGGAACGTGCTGCGGGCACAGGTCACGGAATCGCGTCTGCGGCGCTGGGAACAACCTGTGCGCATGGCGGTGGAATTCGGCCCGTCGGTGCCTGCGGAACAGCGGGCGCGGGATCAGGCCGGTGTCGCCGCCTATGCGGCGCGGCTGGCGCGGGCCAGCGGTCATCCGATCCGCATGGTCGATTCCAATCCGAATTTCCACGTCCTGTTCCTCAGCGAGGATGACAGGGTCGGATTCGGTGAGCGGTTGCGAGAGATCGCCCCCGGCATCGGTGCCAGCAGTCTGCGCGCGATCATGAACCTGCCGCGCAACCAGTTGTGCATTGTCATCGCCTTTTCCGACAGCGGATCGTCCAGCTATGGCAAGGCCATCGCCGTGATCCGCGCGGAACACCCGCCCTTGCTGCGCACGTCGTGCATCCACGAAGAGCTTGCGCAGGGTCTGGGCCTTGCCAATGACAGCCCGCAGGCGCGGCCTTCGATTTTCAATGACGACGAGGAATTCGGCCTGCTGACCCGGCACGACGAATTGCTGTTGCGGATGCTGTATGACCCGCGCCTGACAACGGGCATGAGCGTGTCAGAAGCAGCCCCCATCGCGGCCCGCATTGCCGCTGAACTGGTCGGGGGCAGCAGTTGATGCGCCCCACCTGTTCTGCTGCGCTCTTTCGTTCCACGCCCGGCGTCACCTGCCGCCATCCCCGCATCCCCTGCAGAAAGGCAACCTGACACATGAGTATCCTTGGTTTTCTGTCCGGCCAGTTCATCGACGTCATCGAATGGACCGCCGACACTCGCGACACGATGGTCTGGCGTTTCGAACGTCATGGCAATGAAATCAAGTATGGCGCAAAGCTGACCGTGCGCACGGGTCAGGCCGCGGTCTTTGTCCACGAAGGACAGTTGGCCGACGTGTTCATGCCGGGCATGTATATGCTTGAAACCAACAACATGCCGATCATGACCAGTCTTCAACACTGGGATCATGGCTTCAAAAGCCCCTTCAAGTCCGAAATCTATTTCATCAACACCACCCGGTTCACCGATCTGAAATGGGGCACCAAGAACCCGATCATGCTGCGTGACCCGGAATTCGGGCCGCTGCGGCTGCGGGCCTTTGGCACCTATGCGATCAAGGTCAGCGATCCGGCGGTGTTCATGCGTGAAATCGTCGGCACCGATGGCGAATTCACCGCGGCGGAAATCAGCTATCAGATCCGCAACGTGATCGTGCAGGAATTCAGCCGCGCGCTGGCCGCCAGCGGGATTCCCGCCCTCGACATGGCCGCAAACACGCAGGATCTGGGCGCGCTGGTGGCCAAGGCGATCGACGCCACAATGACCGCCTATGGCCTGTCGATCCCGGAACTGTATGTCGAAAACATCAGCCTGCCCGCAGAGGTCGAAAAGGCGCTGGATGCCCGCACCAGTCGCGGCATCGCAGGCAACCTTGACGACCACATGAAATGGAAAGCGGCAGAGGCGATGGCCCAACCCGGCAGTGCTGCCGGTCAGGCGATGGGGATGGGCATGGGGGCCGGTCTGGGGATGCAGATGGGCAATATGCTGCAATCCGGCCCTTGGGGTTCGGCGCCGCAGCCGCAGGGTGCCGTCAGCGGCCCCACCGCGGCCCCGCCGCCGCCGCCCGTGGAACATGTCTGGCACATCGCCATCGCGGGCGACGTCACCGGTCCGTTCTCAAAAGCCGCCATGGGGCGCAAGGTTACCGACGGCACCCTGAACCGCGACAGCATGGTCTGGACCCAAGGTCAGGACGGCTGGTTGCCGGCGGATGATACGGAACTGGCGCAGCTTTTCACCGTGCTGCCGCCACCACCGCCCACCGCCTGACCAGACGCCGCGCCACAGGCCGGACGGGCGGCGGTGATGCCGCCCGCACCGCATCTCTCATCCGATTTTGCTGCTGATCAGCCAGTTTCCCAAGGGGCCAATGCCTGTGACCGAACCCGTGACCGATCACCGCTTTCCCTGTGGCACCTGCGGGTCCGATCTGCGCTTCGATCCGGGTCGGGGTGAGTTGGTCTGCGATCATTGCGGCAACGCCGATCCCATCGGTGGCACGGCAGGCCCCTTTGCCGTCATCGCGGAACTGGATTTCCTGCAAGCCGTCAACGCGACCCTGCCCGCCACAGAGATGGAGGAAACGCGCGTCCAGTCCTGCCCGTCCTGCGGGGCGCAATTCGAACTGGCCGGCGACGACCACGCCGCCGAATGCCCGTTCTGCGCCACTCCGGTCGTCACGGGCACCGGCATCCACCGCCATATCAAACCCCGTGGTCTTCTGCCGTTTGCGCTGGATCAGACCGCAGCGCGCAATGCGATGAACGACTGGCTGGGCAGTCTGTGGTTTGCCCCCAATGGCCTGACCGAATACGCCCGCAAAGGCCGCAGCATGGACGGCATCTATGTGCCCTACTGGACCTTTGATGCGCAGACCCACAGCCGCTATACCGGCCAGCGCGGCACCCATTATTACACGACGCACACGGTGATGCGCGACGGCAAACCGCAGACGGTCCAGCGGCGCAACACCAGATGGCGCAACGCATCCGGTCAGGTGTCGCGCTTCTTTGACGATGTTCTGGTGCTGGCCTCCAAAAGCCTGCCAAAGCAGAACACCGACGGGCTGGAACCCTGGGATCTGTCGGAACTGGAACCGTATCAGCCTGAATATCTGGCAGGTTTCCGGGCCGAAGGCTATCAGGTCGCGCTGGAAGACGGCTTTGCCGAAGCACGCGATTACATGGACCGGATGATCGTGCGGGATGTGAAATTCGACATCGGCGGCGACGAACAGCGTGTAAGCGATGTGCAGACACAACTGTCGGCTGTGACGTTCAAACATGTGCTGCTGCCTGTCTGGATGGCGGCCTACAAATACAACAAACAGACCTACCGGTTCGTCGTGAACGGCCGCACCGGCCGAGTGCAGGGGGAACGGCCCTATTCAAAATGGAAGATTGCTTTTGCCACCCTTGTCGGGCTGGTGATTGCGCTAACAGTCGGCTACTTCTACGCCGTGGCAAGCTAGGAGGACGTCCCATGATTATCTGTTGCGGAGAAGCACTGATCGACATGCTGCCCCGCGAAAGCGTCGCTGGCGAACCTGCCTTTGCCCCCTATGCGGGCGGGGCGGTGTTCAATACAGCCATTGCCTTGGGACGTCTTGGCACGCCCGTGCAGTTCTTCTCCGGGCTGTCGTCGGACCTGTTCGGCGATCAGTTGCGCAGCGTCCTGACCGACAGCCATGTGGACAGTAGTCCGGCGCATGTCAGCGACCGGCCGACCACGCTTGCCTTTGTGCGGCTGACCAACGGTCATGCGACCTATGCGTTTTATGATGAAAACACCGCCGGTCGCATGCTGACCGCCGCCGATCTGCCGGATGTGACAGCGGATGCCCTGTTCTTTGGGGGGATCAGCCTTGTCGTCGAACCCTGCGGGGACGCCTACAAGACCCTGATGCTGCGCGAAGCGCCGCAGCGGCTGACCATGATCGACCCCAATATCCGCCCCGGTTTCGTCACGGACGAACCCGCCTATCGCGAAAGGCTGGCGGCCATGCTGGCGGTGGCCGATATCGTCAAGATCTCGGACGAGGATCTGCTTTGGCTGACCGGCGGGACCGATGCCACCGCCCTGCTCGGGTCATCAGCCACGCAGGTCGTGTTGCTGACCCGGGGGGCTGACGGCGTCACGATCGCCACCCGGCGCGGCCAATTCGATGTGGCTGCCGAACGGGCGGTCGTGGTGGATACGGTCGGTGCGGGGGATACCTTCAACGCGGGGTTCCTGTCCGGTCTGGACAAGGCGGGCCTGCTGACAAAGGCCGGGGTAGCCGGGGCCAGCGACGACCAGTTGCGCAGTGCAGCAGCCCTTGGTGCCCGCGCCGCCGCCATCACCGTCGCCCGCGCCGGGGCCAATCCGCCTTGGTCACACGAGCTTTGATGTGCGCGCGCTGGTCCAGCGGGTCACGCAGGCCAGTGTCACGGTGGATGGCGCACAGATCGGGGCCATCGGACCGGGCCTGCTGATCCTGATCTGCGCCATGACCGGCGATTCTGCCGACGCCGCCACCCGGATGGCCGCAAAAATCGCCAAACTGCGCCTGTTCAAGGATGCGGCAGGCAAGATGAACCTGTCTTTGCGCGATACCGGCGGGTCCGCCCTGATCGTCAGCCAGTTCACGCTGGCCGCGGATACCAGCCGTGGCAACCGCCCCGGCTTTTCCGCCGCCGCCCCACCGGACGCAGCCCGGGCGGCCTATCTGGATTTCATCGCACAGGTCGACGCCTTGGGTATTCCCACGGCTGCGGGCCGCTTTGGCTCCGATATGGCGGTGACGCTGACCAATGACGGGCCAGTCACCCTGTGGCTTGACGTTTAGGCCGTTGCACCTGCGCCCCCGAATTGGCAAGATCACTTGACCAATTTGCAAAGGTGCAGGCCATGCCCGTCATAACCACCATCGACGATCTGAAACGGCTGCATCGCCGCCGCGCGCCAAAGATGTTTTTCGACTACTGCGAAAGCGGCAGTTGGACCGAGCAGACGTTCCGGGAAAACACCTCTGACTTCGATCAGTTACGCCTGCGGCAGCGGATTGCCGTGGACATGTCCGACCGCACCTTGCGCAGCACGATGATCGGTCAGGACGTGGCGATGCCCGTGGCACTGGCCCCCGTGGGCATGACGGGGATGCAATACGCCGACGGTGAAATAAAGGCCGCACGCGCCGCGCGGGATTTCGGTGTGCCCTATACCCTGTCCACCATGTCCATCTGCTCTATCGAAGATGTGGCAAAGGCGACAAAGGCCCCCTTCTGGTTTCAGCTTTATGTCATGCGCGATGCGGAATTCGTGGACAACATCATCGCCCGCGCCAAGAACGCAGGGTGCGACGCGCTGGTGCTGACGCTGGACCTGCAATTGCTGGGTCAGCGTCACAAGGATCTCAAGAACGGCCTGTCCGCGCCACCCAAGCTGACGCCGAAAACCCTGCTGAACCTTGCAACGAAATGGCGCTGGGGTTTCGACATGCTGCAGACCCGCAATCGCAGCTTTGGCAATATCGTGGGCCACGCGCGGTCGGCGACGGATATGTCATCGCTGTCGTCCTGGACGGCGGAACAGTTCGAACCGAAACTCGACTGGGACATGATCGCCCGCCTGAAGGAAAAATGGAACGGCAAGCTGATCCTGAAAGGCATCCTTGACCCCGAAGATGCCATCCGCGCCGCCGATCTGGGCTGCGATGCCATCGTGGTGTCCAATCACGGCGGACGCCAGCTGGACGGGGCGCTGTCGGCGATCCGCATGTTGCCCGCCATCGTGGCAGCCGTGGGCGACCGGGTCGAGGTGTTGATGGATTCGGGCATCAGGTCCGGTCAGGATATCCTCAAGGCCCGCGCCTTGGGCGCGCATGGCGTCATGATCGGTCGCGCCTATATCTACGGTCTGGGGGCCATGGGCGAAAAAGGCGTGACCACGGCCCTGAACATCCTGCACCGGGAACTGGACCTGACCATGGCTCTGTGTGGCAAGCGCGACATCGCCGATGTGGACCGCGACATCCTTCTTGTCCCCCGCAATTTCGCCGGCGACTGGGCCTGATCGCGGCCCCCCCGCCTCGCTTTTTTTCAAATACCCCCCCGCCGGAGGCGTCCCGCACCTGCATGCCCGGCTGCCCCGCTTGCGGCTGACGGCGCTTGCGTCCTACAGTCCATCCGCAGCGCAGAGGATCCGATGACCACCACAGCCATGACCGACGAGGCCCTGTTCGACCTGCGCTGGGACCGGGGCCGTCGCGACCTGACGGGACCGTTACAGCGCCTTTATACCGGGGTGATGGACGCCGATACCTTTCTGGACCGTCTGCGCAGCCTGTTGCAGCGCCACTGGGCGGCCCGTCCGGCGGATCTGCGGGCGCTGGATCTGCGCCGCGATCTGAACCCGGACTGGTTCCTGTCCGAACAGATGGTCGCCTATGTCTTCTACATCGACAAATTTGCAGGGCATCTGGCCGACCTGCCGGACCGCATCCCCTATCTGCAGGATCTGGGTGTGACCTATGCCCATATGATGCCCTGCCTGAAACCGCGCCCCGGTGCCAATGACGGCGGCTACGCGGTGATGGATTACGCGGATATCAACCCGGCGCTTGGCACGATGGACGATTTCCGCCGGGCGACCGCCGCCTTTCGCGCAGCGGGCATCAGCCCGGTGATCGACATGGTGTTGAACCATACGGCCAAGGAACACGATTGGGCGATACGGGCGCGGGCGGGCGATCCGTTCTATCAGGCGTTCTACCGCATGTTCGACGACGACACCCTGCCGCGTCTGTACGAACAGACGCTGGTCGAAATCTTTCCTGCGCAGGCGCCGGGCAATTTCACCCATTACCCCGAACTGGGCAAATGGGTCTGGACCACGTTCAACGAATATCAGTGGGACCTGAACTGGGAAAACCCCGACGTCTTTCTTGCCGTGCTCGACACCATCTTGCACCTTGCCAATCAGGGCGTAGAGGTGTTTCGCCTTGATGCGGTGGCCTTCATGTGGAAACGCA
This sequence comes from Rhodobacterales bacterium, assembly GCA_038225335.1. Classification (GTDB taxonomy): domain Bacteria; phylum Pseudomonadota; class Alphaproteobacteria; order Rhodobacterales; family Rhodobacteraceae; genus Loktanella. The sequence goes on along the minus strand of JBBREW010000050.1, from coordinate 589 downwards.
TGGGGACCGGCTGTCAGAACCTGCCAGAGGTCCACGACCTGCTGCAACTGCTGACACAGGCGACCCGGATCGCGGCCCCCGGCGTGATCCACAAGGCAGAGGCGATCGTCGGCCCCGCCGATCTGGTCCCCTATCTTGGCACCGGCAGCCACGCGGGGCGCGAAAGCCAGCTTGCCTATCACAACAACCTGATGGTGCAGTTCTGGTCGTCGCTGGCCTCCGGTGACACGCGGCTGATGACCCATATCCTGCAAACGCATTTTCCGCAAAGCGTGCGACGGGCCTGCTTTGCGACCTATATCCGCTGTCACGACGACATCGGCTGGGCCATCACGCCAGAGGATACAGCCCATATTCCCCATATGGACGCGCGGGCGCACCGCAATTTCCTGTCGGATTTCTACAACGGCAGCTTTGCCGGGTCCTGGGCGCGGGGGGCTGATTTTCAGGCCAATCCCGAAACCGGGGACCGGCGGACCAACGGCAGTTTCGCAAGCCTTGCCGGGCTTGAACAGGCCTGCGACGCGGGTGACGCCCAACAGATTGATCTGGCCATCGCGCGCATCCGGCTGGGTCACAGCCTGATCGC
>JBBREW010000049.1:0-11175 GCA_038225335.1 Rhodobacterales bacterium | reverse complement strand
CCGCAGATCGGGGTCTGACAGATGGTCCGCCAGCCAGCCTGCGCTGACGAGCGTTTGCGGATCGTCGGTCTTGTCGGCCATGGCGCACCCTTTTGCGGCGGATCGGACCCTGCGTAACCAAATGACGACACAGGCGCAAGTTGGCATGGGCGCCAGTTGGCCTGACCTAGCCGTGCGCCTTCAGCAGACGGCTTTTTTGCCGTGACCAGTCGCGTTTGGCATCGGATGCCCGTTTGTCGTGATTTTTTTTGCCCTTGGCGATCGCGATCTTCAGTTTGACCAGGCCGCGATCGTTGAAATACATGACCAGAGGCACAAGGGTCATGCCTTCGCGTTTCGTGGCGCTCCACAGGCGGGCCAGCTCGCGGGATTTCACCAGCAACTTGCGCTTTGCCCGCGCCTCGTGGCCGAACATGGCCTGTTCATAAGGCGCGATATAGGCGTTGGTCAGCCACAACTCGCCCTGATCGACAGAGGCATAGCTGTCGGCGATGTTCGACTGGCCCACGCGCAGGGATTTGACCTCTGACCCGCGCAGGATGATGCCGACTTCCAGATCCTCCTGAATCTCGAAATCGTAACGGGCGCGTCGGTTTTCGGCGACGACCTTGTAATTCTTGTTGTCGGATTTGCTGGCCATATGGGTGATGTAGGACAGGCTGCGCTGTTGCACAAGCGGCAGGTCGGATCGCACCCGCTACGCGACCTGACCCGCGCCTTTGCGTCAGTTCAGCAGACCCGCATGCACCATGCCCGCGCGGATGCGGTCCTTGACGCCCTCTGTCAGGCCGACCAACGGCGATCGCACCTCTGGCGTGCCAAGGCCCAGCAGGGACAGCCCGTATTTCGCGCCCACCAATCCGGGTTCCAGAAAGATCGCCTCGTGCAGGGGCATCAGGCGGTCGGTGATGGCGAGGGCCGTCGCATAATCGCCGGAAAGCGTGGCGTCCTGCATCTGCGCGCACAGGGCAGGGGCCACGTTGGCGGTGACCGAAATGCAACCCACCCCGCCGTGGGCGTTGAACCCGAGTGCTGTCGCATCCTCGCCCGACATCTGCACGAAATCCGTGCCGCAGGTCATGCGTTGCTTGGGCACGCGGGACAGATCGCCGGTCGCGTCCTTGACGCCGACGATCATCGGATGGGCCGCCAGTGCGGCCATCGTCGCCACGGTCATGTCCACGGCGGACCGACCCGGAATGTTGTAGATGATGATCGGCAGGCCGCAGTCGGCGGCGGCGGTGAAATGCGCGATCAACCCGGCTTGGGTCGGCCGATTGTAATAGGGTGTCACGACCAGCGCCGCATCGGCCCCCGCAGCCTTGGCCGCCTGCACCAACCGGACGGTTTCCGCGGTGTTGTTCGATCCTGCCCCGGCAATGACCGGCACGCGCCCTGCCGCATGGTCCACGACGGTCTGCACGACCAGATCGTGTTCCGCATGGCTGAGTGTCGGGCTTTCTCCGGTTGTGCCGACGGGGACAAGGCCGTGGGTGCCCTGATCCACATGCCAGTCCACCAGTTTTTTCAGCCCGGCGATATCCACCTCACCCTGCGAAAACGGGGTCACAAGTGCAACGAAAGAGCCTTTGAACATGCTGGTGGTCCTGTCAGAAGGAAGCGGCCCCGGATGGGCCTGCGGATCGCGGCGGACCCTAGACCGGTTTGCGGGCAATGCCAAGAATGTGCGTTGCATCGACAGCCCCAACCGTTAGGATGTTCAGACCTCATGTCCAGCCCGGGACCCATCTATGTCGTTCCCCGCCATGCGCCGCCTTGCCGTCGCAGTCTGTTTTTTATGCCCGCCCGGATTACTGCTGGCGCAGGTCAGCGCGAATGATGTGGCTGCCATATCCCTGGCCGCGGACCGTGATTTCCTGAACGCCTATGCGCGCGTTGATCAGGGGGACAGGGCCATCCGCGATCTGGTGACGTGGCAGCGGTTGCGGTTCGGCGATGCGGCCTTTGTCGATTATCTGACATTCGATGCAAACCGGGGCGACTGGCCGGGTCAGGACGTGCTGCGCCGCGAAGGCGAGGCGCTGATTCCGGCCAATTACGATCCTGCGGCGGTCGTGGGCTGGTTCGCGCAGACGAAACCTTTGACCGGGCGCGGCGCATTGCGGCTGGCGCAGGCCCATGTGGCGCTGGGTCAGCGCGACCGGATGCAGCAGGTGCTGCACGAGGCCTGGCTGACCTTGGGTCTGTCGGATGCCGATCAGGCGGCGCTGTTGGGTGCCTTTGGCGCGGAACTGGCCGACCTGCATGCAGCCCGCGCGGACGCGATGCTGTGGCGCACTAGGACAGAGGATGCCCAGCGCATGGTGCCGCTGTTGTCGTCCGGGCAGGCGGCGCTGGTGGCGGCGCGGATCGGGTTGATCCGGGGTGTGGCGTCCACCGACGCGCTGATTGCGGCGGTGCCTGCGGACCTGCGCAACGACCCCGGTCTGCTCTATGACCGCATGACCGCGCTGGCCAATGCCGGACGGCAGACCGATGCCATGGCGCTGATGCGTCCGCAGTCCACCAGTGCTGCTGCCTTGGGTGAACCGTTCCGCTGGTCGGGGTGGCGGCGCAATCTGGCCCGCTGGCAACTGCGCGAAGGCAACCCGCAGGTGGCCTATGAACTGGCCGCCAACCACCACATGACGCCCGCCGAAGGGGCTGCCGCCTATGCGGATCTGGAATGGCTGGCAGGGTTTGTGCAACTGCGGTTCCTGAACGACCCGGCGCGGGCGCTGACGCATTTCGGAAATGCCGGGGCAGAGGTCGACAGCCCCATTTCCATCAGCCGTGCCGGTTACTGGCAAGGCCGTGCCTTGACCGCTTTGAAGCGAGATGCGGATGCCGCCGCCGCCCATGGCCGCGCTGCGGTGCATCAGACCGCGTTCTATGGCCTGCTGTCGGCAGAGGTTCTGGGCCAATCGCTGGATGCCACCCTGTCGGGCCGCGACGATCCGCGCGACTGGCAGACCGCGCCGATCATGCGCGATGATATGGTCCGCGCGGCGCTGGCCCTGCTTGAAGCAGGAGAGCGCGGAAAGGCCATCCTGTTCTTTGCCGAACTGGGCAAGCGGTTGGATGCGCCCGATCTGTCGCGGCTGGGCGCTGCACTGGCGGCACGGGGCGATACCTATTTCGAGGTGCTGTTGGGCAAGTCGGCCGCGGCGCGGGGGCTGGTCGTGCCATCGGTCTATTTCCCGCTGCACCCGCTGGCAGAGATGGACCTGCCGGTGTCCCCCGCGCTGGCGCTGTCGATTGCCCGGCGGGAATCTGAATTCAACGTGGCTGCCGGCAGCCCGGTCGGCGCATTGGGATTGATGCAACTGATGCCCGGCACCGCCAGCGATGTGGCGCGCAGCCTGTCGCTGCCTTATCAAAAGGCGCGTCTGACAACCGACTGGCGCTATAACGTGACGCTTGGCACCCGCTATCTGCTGGATCTGACCGAACGGTTCGGGAACAGCCCGGTGCAGATTGCAGCGGGTTACAACGCAGGACCGGGGCGGCCCCGCGACTGGATGGCGCAACGCGGCGATCCGCGCGATGGCAGTGTCGATGTCATTGACTGGATCGAAATGATCCCCTTCACCGAAACCCGGACCTATGTGCAGCGGGTGACGGAATCCCTGCCTGTGTACGAGGCGCGCCTGACCGGCGAGGCAGGCCCGATCCGGTTTACCGACCTTTTGACAGGCGACCGATCGGCCGTGCGGGCCGTCGCGCGCGCTGACGGCGCATTGGCAATTCCCGCCCCGGTCACCGGTCCTGCCGCCGAACAGACACCGCCTGCAGCCACCCTGCCGCGCCCGGTCAGCAGGCCCTCCGGACTTGTGGTGGCCGCCGCCGACACGCCAGTTGCAGCATCATCGCCCGTGGCGGCAGAACCTGCCGCACCAGCCGCCACACCCCGCGTGCCTAACCCTTCGCCGGTCACACCGTCTCCCACAGCACCGCGCAACAGCCTGCGCCCTGTGGCGCGACCAAACGTGCAATCCAGCGCCGCGAATTAGGCTGGGGTCTGACCCGCTGTGCCGGATGGGTGGACCCGGCTGACCGGGCAGGTCATCTGCCAGTGCAGCCCTGACGGCGCATGGTCCAGCACCACATCCGCATTCAGCGCGCTGCGGGTCATGGATTGCAGCACCGTCGTGCCGAAACCCTTGCGCGTGGGTGGCGACACGGCGGGTCCGCCGCTTTCGGTCCAGCGCAGGCAGAACCGGTCGCCGGTGATGTCCCAGTCGATCTGCACGACCCCGTCTGACACCGACAACGCGCCGTATTTCAGCGCATTGGTGGCCAGTTCATGCAACGCCAGCCCGATCGGCTGGATCGCATCATAACTCAGCGCCACGTCAGGGCCGCTGATCCGGAACTGGGTCTGCATGTCCGGGGTGAAGGGTTCCAGCTGTTCATGGACCAATGCGGCCAGCATCACCCCGTCCGTGCCCCGTTGCAGCAGCAGATCCTGATTATGCGCCAGCGCCTGAAGACGCGTGGTGAAACTTGCGATAAAGGCGTCCGGTGCGGCTGTCCTTGCGGTCAGGCGGGCAATGCTTTGCACGACGGTCAGCAGATTTTTCTGCCGGTGGTTCATTTCACGCATCAAATCAATGATCCGGGTTTCCGCCCGTTTTTGCGCGCTGATGTCCATGATCGCGACCAGCCCGCTGACGGGCCGCCGGGTCGCCGGATCGGCGCTGTCAAAGATGACCTGCTTGCGCGCCGACAGCCAGCGCAGGCTGTGGTCGTCCGTCCGGACCCGGTGGACAACATCAACGAAACCGGGCCCGCCCACGTCGTACAGGCGGGCGATGGCCGCGGTCACATGCGGCAGGTCGCCTTCGTGGATACGGGCGTGAAGGGCGCTGCGCGCAATGGCTGACCGGGCTGGCAGATCAAACAGGGTGGCGGCGCGGTCGTCCAGCGTGATGGTATCGCAGCCGTAGTCGATTGCCCCCAGACCAAGACCCGCCACGCGCAGACCCAGACACATCAACTGCGCCGCAGGCTGACCTGTGGCTGCTGATCTGTCGGGCGTGCGGGCAGGGTCCGCGTGGCTGTCATATGTCATGGGATATGCTCTTTGCGGACGCGGGCCATCACAGATTAATCAGCAGCCCAGCGTCGGACAAGGATCAGTCGTGCTTCGTCGCACATAGACGGCAAATTCCCGCCGACCTCGGGTCTTCGGGGTATGTCAGTTGACACTCTCTTGCACGCGGCGCGCACGGATCAGGGTAAAGACACCCGCACCCACGACGATCACGGCACCGACCGCCACATGCGTCTGCAGGACCTCTGCAAACACGGTCAGCCCGATGATGCTGGCAAACACCAGTTGCAGATAGGCGAACGGCTGCACCGCACTTGCCTCTGCCACCTCATAGCAGCGGATCAGCAACCAATGGCCGGTGACGCCCGTCACGCACAGGGCCGCCATCCAGCCCCAGTCGGGGGCCGTCATCGGTTCCCAGAACCAGACACCGACAAGCGTCATCGCCACGGCCCCGCTGACCCCCGTCCAGAAGAAACTGGTGGCCGTCGTGTCGGCGCGGGCCACATGCCGGGTCAGCAGACCATATAGCGCGAACATGCAGGCAGCGGCCAGCGGCAGCACCGCTGCGGGGGCAAAGACCGTGATGCCCGGTTGCAGAATGACCAGCACACCGACGAAACCAATCGCGATGGCGACCCAGCGCCGCCAGCCCACGCCTTCGCCCAGCACCGGCCCGGACAGGGCGGCGACCAGCAGCGGATAACAGGCAAAGATTGCATGGCTTTCGACCAGACCCAGCGCCACAAAGCCTGCCACCATGATGCAGATTTCCCCCGCCAGCAGCAGCCCGCGAAAGATCTGCACGACAGGCTGTGTCGTGGCCGCGGCACGGCGGATCGACCCCGCCTTGGCCTTGGCCAGGCCGATGACAAAGGCGGCGAAAAACCAATACCGGATCATCACGATCATCAGCACGTTGTATTCAGCCGCCAAGTGCCGGGACAGTGCGTCCTGCACCGCAAAGACCACCGTGGTGGCCACCATCAGGCTGACGCCCAGCCGGGTATTCGATGTCTGCATTACAGGGCCTTGACGGCGCGGGTCATGTGCCGCTTGGTCCCGAAACCGGGGATGCGTGTGACCGTGAACCCAGCCGCAGTCAGGCAGTCGCGCACATGGCCTGCGGCGGAATAGGTGGCGGCCGTGCCGCCCGTGACGGTGTGCTGCCCGACCTGTTGCAGGATCGCCGGGGTCCACAATCCGGGGTTCTTTGCGGGCGAAAACCCGTCCAGAAACCATGCGTCGGCCATGCCGTCCCACAGGGGCAGGGTATCGGCAGCATCGCCGATCATCACACGCAGGTCAAAATCCGGCCCGCGCAGGCTGCGCACACCCGGCAGGATGTCCACCGGCAGGTCGCGGGCAAAAGGGGCCAGGGCGCGGCGCAGGGCGTCGTCGTCCATCGGCCACGCCTCGAAACTGGTGAAGTGCAAAAGGCCGGGACAGCCAGCGTCGCGAAAGGCCTGCAGGGTAGTCAGAAAATTCAACCCGGTGCCAAAGCCCAGTTCGGCCACGTGGAACCCGTCGCGAAACCGCGCGGGCAAATCACTGCCCGCCAGAAACACATGCCGGGTTTCCGCCAATCCACCTTGCAGCGAATAATAGGGATCATCGAACCGCACTGACACAGGCACATCGCCCAAGGGTGTGGTGCGCCAGTCAAGGGTCGCAGCGTTCCGGGCGGCGGGCGGGTCTGTGGTCTGGCCGGTCATGCGGGTTTGCCCTAAGGGTTCGGGGCATGTGTGGAACGCGGGGCAGGGAATGGCAACGGCAGACGTGACGGTGATGGGGGCTGGGGTGTTCGGCCTGTCGATCGCCTGGGCCTGTCTGCAACGCGGCGCGCGGGTGCAGGTGATCGACCCCAACGGACCCGCATCGGGTGCATCTGGCGGCATTGTCGGTGCGCTGGCCCCGCATGTGCCGGAACAGTGGAACGCCAAAAAGGCATTCCAGCGGGACAGCCTGCTGATGTCCGGTGATTTCTGGTCAGGCGTCGCCGCGGCGTCGGGGCAGGCGACCGGGTATCGCCGTACGGGTCGCCTGCAACCCCTGCAAGATGCGGCGGCGGTGACCCTTGCCCGTGACCGCGCGGCGGGGGCCGCGACGCTGTGGCAAGGGCAGGCCGAGTGGCAGGTGATCGCGGCCAGCGGTGACGGCTGGGAACCACCCAGTCCGACCGGGCTGCTGATCCATGACACCCTGACCGGGTTGATCCATCCCCGGCAGGCGACGCTTGCCCTGGCCGCTGCCATCACGGCGCAGGGCGGTGCCGTGCGGCGTACAGGTCCGGCCACCGGGGCCGTTGTCTGGGCCACCGGGGTGGCAGGGCTGGACGCCATGACGGCGGCGCACAGCCGCATGGTCGGGGCCGGGGTAAAAGGTCAGGCGGCGCTGCTGGCATACGATGCGGCAGGGCAGCCGCAGATCTTTGCCGGTGGGGTGCATATCGTGCCGCATCTGGACGGGACCGTGGCCATCGGGTCCACGACGGAACGCGATTACGACGACGGGGCGGCGACGGATGCGCAGCTTGATGCGCTGATCGACCGGGCAAGGGCGCTGATGCCCTGTCTGGCGGTGGCCCCTGTCGTGGAACGCTGGGCGGGCCTGCGCCCCCGCAGCCGCAGCCGCGCGCCGATGATCGGTCCGCATCCGTTCCGACCGGGGGCATTTGTCGCCAATGGCGGGTTCAAGATCGGTTTTGGCATGGCGCCGGGCGTGGCGCGGGTGATGGCGGACCTGATCCTTGACGGCATCGACGCGGTGCCGGCGGATTTCCGGCCCAGCGCGTCGCTGTGACGCTCAGTCCGCCTCTGCCACCATGCACTGTCGCCCGTCGGGACCGCGCACCCAGACCGCGCCATCGCACCAGCACAGCTCTGCCTGTTCATGATGCATCAAGGGCGATGTCGCGCGAAAACTGAAGTTGCGCAGCACCCCCAGCTGCCGCTGCGCCAGATCCATCAGCAGATGCGCCAGCAGCGGGCCGTGAACGACCAGCCCGTCATAGCCTTCGATCTGGCGGGCATAGGTTTCGTCGTAATGGATGCGATGCCCGTTGAAGGTCAGCGCCGAATAGCGGAACAGCAACGTCGTGTCGGGGGCAAAGTGTTCGCGCAGCGTTTCATCCGTCCGCGCGACCGGGGGCGCGGGCCGGTCGGTGCCGTCCGGGCGATAGACCAGATCCTGCCATTCGGTGACCGCCAGCGCCTGCCGCTGCCGCAGGTCATGGCGCACCCGCACAAAGGCCAGCGGACCGCTGCGGCCATCCTTGCGCATGACGGATTCGATCCGGCTGACCCGTTGGGCCCGCACCCCTGCCAGCAAGGGGCGATGGAACACCATCCGACCGGCGGCCCACATGCGGCGCGGCAGGCCAAGGTCGGGCAGAAAACCGCCCGTGGCCGGATGCCCGTCGCGCCCCAGCGCCGCCGGAGGGTGCGGGTCCCAGAAATAGATCTGATGCGCAAAGGGCGGCAGCGGATCGCCTGCGGCGATGATCACGTCCTGCCCTAACGTCGCGGCCAGCGCCTGCGCGCGGGCAGGGTCCATCGGGTCGGTGCGGGTTTGCGTGCGGTCATCGGGTGTGTTCATCTGGGCAATGTGGCTGCAAACGGGGCGATGCGCAAATGCTGAAAATAACCGCGATTGACCATCTGGTCCTGACCGTGGCCGATCCTGCGGCGTCGCTCGCCTTTTACGCGGATGTGCTGGGCATGACGGCCAGCAGCTTTGTCGCCGGGGATGGCACGACCCGCAGTGCGCTGACGTTCGGGGCGCAAAAGATCAATCTGCATATGGCGGCGGCACCATTTGCACCCCATGCGGACCACCCGACACCGGGGAGTGCCGATCTGTGCCTGCTGACCGATGCACCGCTGGCCGCGTGGCAGGATCATCTGGCCGCCCGGGGTGTTCCGGTCATCGCGGGACCGGTGGCGCGGACCGGGGCCAGCGGGCCGATCATGTCGCTGTATCTGCGCGACCCGGACGGCAACCTGATCGAAGTGTCGCAGCCGCTCTGACACCAGCCCCGGCCGCGACGGAACCCTGCTTGCCCATCCGGGTCCAAGCGGACATGGTGCGCCCAAGCGACGCAACAGGGAATGACAGATGCGACACGGCGGCCAAATCCTGAGCGATCAACTGGTAAAACTTGGCGTCAGGCGCGTGTTTTCCGTGCCGGGTGAAAGTTTTCTGGCGGCCCTCGACGGGCTATATGACAGCGGTATCCAGAACATCGTCTGCCGCCACGAAGGCGGGGCCACCATGATGGCAGAGGCCCATGCCAAACTGACGGGGCAGCCCGGCGTGTGTTTCGTGACACGCGGGCCGGGGGCCACCAATGCCAGCGCAGGCATCCACGTCGCACGGCAGGACAGCACGCCGCTGGTGCTGTTCGTGGGCCAGATCGACAACCGCCACACCGACCGCGAAACCTTTCAGGAGGTGGATTACCGCGCCGTCTTTGGTGGTCTGGCGAAATGGGCGGGACAGTGCAACGACACCGACCGCCTGCCGGAATATATCGCACGCGCGTTCCGTATGGCCCTGTCGGGGCGGCCCGGTCCGGTGGTGCTGGCCTTGCCCGAAAACATGCTGAGTGCTGCGTCCGGTGCCGCCGATTTTCATGGCACATGGCGCAGTCCGGCCGCACCTGATCCTGTGATCTGGGATCACCTGCTGCACCGGCTGTCGCAGGCAGAACGGCCCCTGTTGGTGGTGGGCGGGCCGCATTGGTCGCCGTCCAGCGCCGATGCGCTTGGCCGTTTCGCGCAACAGGCGCAGATTCCCGTGGCGACGGGTTTCCGGCGGCAGGATTACATGGACAACAGGCATCCGTGTTTTGCCGGTGATCTGAACGTCGGTGTGAACCCGGCCTTGGCCCAGCGGGTGCGGGATGCCGACTGCCTGCTGTTGCTGGGCACCCGGTTCGGCGACATCGAAACCCAGGGCTATACGCTGGTCGATCCCGCGGCACCGGGCAAGACGATCCTGCATGTGCACGCCGACGCCGACGAAATCGGGCGTGTTTACGGGACCGATGCGGCCGTCGTCTGCCCGGCCGATCTGGCAATCACCGGTCTGGCGCAGGCCTTTGACCGGGTGTCAGCGGCGTGGCGCGGTTGGCCTGCCGCAGTGACGGCCGCCCGGGCGGATTACGACCGCTGGCAGACGCCCGTCACCAGCCCCGGTGACGTGCGGCAGGAAGACGTGATCCGCTGGCTGTCGGATACCTTGCCCGCGACGGCCATCCTGACCAACGGGGCGGGCAATTACGCCGCCTGGCTGCATCGCTATTTTACCTACAAGCAGCACGGCACGCAGTTGGCACCCACATCGGGGTCGATGGGATACGGATTTCCCGCCGCCATCGCCGCTGCATTGGAACACCCGGACAAGGTGGTGGTATGTCTGGCGGGCGACGGCTGTTTCCAGATGACCTGCAACGAGATGTCCACCGCCATCCAGCACGGTGCGGCCCCCATCGTCATCGTGATGAACAACGGCCGCTATGGCACGATCCGGATGCATCAGGAACGCAGCTATCCCGGGCGGGTGTCCGGCACGGTGCTGTCGAACCCCGATTTCGCGGCACTCGCCCGCGCCTATGGCGGGTTCGGGGTGGTCGTGCGGCAGCAAGAGGATTTTGCCGATGCCTTTGCGCAGGCGCGGGCCGCCGGCACATTGGCGGTGATCGAGGTGGTGCTGGATGCCCGTGTGCTATCGCCGGGTGCATCCCTGCCGGACTGAGGACGGCTGCGCGCAGGGCAAAAGGGGGGCCAGCCCCCCGTCGGTCCTGCGGCCCGTCGCCCCCCGGGATATTTGGAACGAGAAGAACGGAACGCGCCGGACTTGATCGCGGGACCTGATCGCGGATATGGCGCGCGGTCGGGGCGGCGGGCCGTCTTCTGGCGTCAGTATTCGACGCCGATCTGTGCTTTGATCCCGGATCGGAAGGGATGTTTGACCAGTTCCATTTCCGTGACCAGATCCGCCAGTTCGATCAGATCGGCGTGGGCGTTGCGGCCGGTCAGGACGACATGGGTCATGGGGGGTTTTTCGTCGCGCAGAAACGCCACGACCTCTGCCACATCGACGTAGTCATAGCGGAT
>JBBREW010000048.1:0-11229 GCA_038225335.1 Rhodobacterales bacterium | reverse complement strand
ATTGCCGTTCACCATCGCGGATGCCCCGACGAACGTCATGAACCCCGCCGGATGATAAGGCGCGCCGCCGGGCATCTTGTAGCCCTTCTGGTCCCAAGGTTTCACGATATCCGCGCCCGTGGCGGACAGGACCCAGGCCTTGGCCGTAGACAACAGATCGTCCGGTGCCACGACCTCGTCCACGATACCCGCGCGCATGGCACCCTTGGGGTCGTTCAGCTTGCCTTGCAGTAACAGGGGGCTGGCCGCCATCGCGCCCAGCTTGCGGCTGATCCGCGTGGTGCCACCGGCCCCCGGAAAGATGCCGACCATGATTTCGGGCAAGCCGATCTTGGCCTTTGGATTGTCGGCGGCAAAGATGCGGTGGCAGGCCAGCGGGATCTCCAGACCGATGCCCAGTGCGGTGCCGGGCAGGGCGGCAGCGATCGGTTTGCCGCCTTTCAGCGTCTTGGGGTCCATCCCCGCCCGCTCGATCCGCCGCAGCACCGCATGCATCTGCATTACGCCTTCAAAGATACCCTTTGCAGGATCGGCGCTGTCGTCGCGCATCCGCGCGATGATGTTCAGATCCATCCCGCCCGCAAAGGACCCCGCCTTGCCAGAGGTGATGACAATGCCCTTCACGGCGTCGTCGGTCAGCGCCTGTCCCACCAGTGCATCCAGATCGGCAAAGCCTTGCTGGCTCATGACGTTCATGGATTTTCCAACGGTGTCCCATGTGATGACGGCCACGCCATCGGTGTCGGTCGTCAGGGTGAAATCGGTCATTGCGGTATTCCTTTGTACAGGGGTCGAAGTGGCGGCGCTGCCGTCATGATGAATGGATGAGGTGGCGATGGGCGGTGGCCATGCCGCTGCGCAATGCGGACGCCCGCCAGCGATCGTCCTGCCAGTCCAGGGTCATGGTCGATTCAAAAGGCAGCATGACGCGTTGGCCATTGCTCAGAAGTTCGGTCGAATAGACGCCCGCAATCCGGGTGTCGGTTACATGGGCCGCCGCATGGGCGATGCGGATCATATGCGTGACCCGCTGCACCGCGAACAGATTGCGCCACAGATCGTACTTGGCCCGCAGCAGGACTTTGGTTGCGATGCGCGAGGTATCGGTGGCGCTGATAACCAGCAAAGGCAGCGCCATGGCATCGGCCCAGCTTTCGAAATCGTCGGCAAAGACGAAATCGGCCACCCGGTCGAGCCATGTCTGGAACATGATCTTTGCCATGGTGCGATGCCCCGGTGTCAGACGCGTTCGATGATCGTGGCCGCACCCATGCCCGATGCAATGCACAAGGTGGCAAGGCCGGTGGATTTGCCGGTCCGTTCCAGCTCGTCCAGCAAGGTGCCGATGATGATGGCCCCGGTGGCCCCCAGCGGGTGACCCATGGCGATGGACCCGCCGTTCACATTGACGCGCGACGCATCCACATCGAACCGCTGCATGAACCGCAGCACGACAGAGGCGAAAGCCTCGTTCACCTCGAACAGGTCGATGTCGGAAATCGACATGCCGCTGTCCGCAAGTATTTTTTCCGTCACCGGCACGGGGCCGGTCAGCATGATCGTAGGATCGGTTCCGATCTTGGCCGTGGCACGGATCACGGCGCGGGGCACAAGACCCATGGCGTCGCCCCATTCCTTTGATCCGATCAACACGCCGGCGGACCCGTCCACGATGCCGGATGAATTGCCCGCGTGGTGGATATGGTTGATCCGTTCCAGATGCGGATATTTCATCAGCGCCACCTTGTCGAAACCGGGCATCGTCTCGCCCATGTCCTTGAAGCTGGCCTTCAAAGCGCCAAGACTTTGCATGTCGGTGCCCGGGCGCATGTATTCATCGTGTTCCAGGATCGGCAGACCATTCATGTCGCGCACGGCCACGATGGACCGTGCAAAGCGGTTGTCGTCCCACGCGGCTTTTGCACGTTTCTGGGATTCGACCGCCAGCGCATCGGCATCGTCGCGCGAAAATCCGTATTCGGTGGCGATGATATCGGCGCTGATCCCCTGCGGGACGAAATAGGTATCCATCGCGATAGAAGGGTCAACGGCAATCGCCGCCCCGTCGCTGCCCATGGCGACACGGCCCATCATCTCGACCCCGCCCGCGATATAGGCCTGACCTGCGCCGCCGCGGATCTGGTTGGCGGCAAGGTTCACCGCCTCCATCCCCGACGCGCAAAACCGGTTGATCGCAAGGCCGGGGATCGACTGGTCAAGATCAGAGGCCAGCACGGCGGTCCGGGCGAGACAGCCACCCTGTTCGCCAACCTGCGTGACATTGCCCCAGATCACATCCTCGACCGCGTGGCCTTGCAGATTGTTGCGCTCTTTCAGCGCGTTCAGCACGCCTGCGGACAGCCGGGCAGAGGTCACTTCATGCAGCGCGCCATCGGCGCGACCCTTGCCGCGCGGGGTGCGGACAGCGTCATAGATATAGGCTTCGGTCATGGTCGGTCCTTTCAGTCAATCGGTCGGTCAGGCAGCGGGCAGGGCGCGCTGCATCAGATCATATGGGTGCTTCCAGCCGGGCGTGGCGGCGATGCGGTCCAGCCAGGCATCGACATGGGGGAATTCTGCCCGCTCGAACCCAAAGGGTTCGGTATAGAAAAGGTAGCCGCAGCAGGCGATATCGGCGATCGTCAGTGTGTCGTTGGCCAGCCAGTCGTGATCCGTCAGATGGCTGTCCATGACCTTCAATGCGGATTTCAGGCGCTTCAACAGGAATGCGTTGACCTCTGGCACACGTTTGTCCTCGGGCAGAAAATTGGTGTTGAACCGCAAGGGTCCGGCAATCCCGCTGACCTTGTGGTTGTCGAAAAACATCCAGCGCAACACCTCGCGCCGCTGATCGGCGCTTTTGCCGCCCAGCTTTGACGTCTTAGACGTGATGTAATCCTGGATGACGGCGGACTGGGTAATCACCAGATCGCCATCGACCATCACGGGCACTTCGCCCATCACGTTCAGCGCGCGGAATGCAGGCGTGCGGGTTTCGCCGTGAAAGAAATCCACAAACACCGGGTCCCAGTCCACGCCGGCCAATGTCATCGTTAGGGCCGCCTTGTAGGCATTTCCGCTTTCGCCAAAACAGTAAAGCTTGATCGTCATGTCGCGCTATCCTCCGCCTGTCGCGCTTTTTGCTGCGCCGTGTTTGAGTATTTGAAAAAAAGCGAGGGACAGATGCCCCGCGTCTTCATGCGATGTTAACCTCACCGGCGGATTCTGATCCCGCGGTACAGGCTGGAGAGCCGATGACCGTAAAAAGCGAGGACCCGGTCCGTGGTGGTGCACCTGTCCTTCGGGGTTCAGGCCGTCGTTGCGGATCGGGTCACAGCGCCAGCCCTCGCTTTTTCCTGAAATACTCCCGCCGGAGGCTCCGACCCGCAGGTCCGGCGCAGGTCCTACTTCTTACGGGCCTCCAGTTCGGAATTGAACAGCCGCAGGCGGTGGTCAAAGGTGTCGTGGTCGATCACGCTGTCGAAATTCTCGAACAGGAACGACAGCGCCTCACCTTCATCAAGGCCCGCATCGCGCGCCAGTTTCTTCAGCCGCCGGTATCCGTCTTCGGTCATCGCAACCGGAAACCGGCGGGTCAGGCGCAGGCGTTTCGGCATCGGCATCCTCCCTCCGTGGCGTGGGACCCGCCGCAAGGCGGGTCCGGGCGATGGTAAGGCGGGGCGTGCCCCGCCACCACCCTTAAAACTGCGCCGCCTGCAAGGCCATGACCGTGTCCGCACCGGTATTGATGCGCGTCAGGTGCAGGGCCGTCGCGGGCAGTTGGCGCGCCATGTAGTAGCGCCCCGTGGCAATCTTCGTCTCGTAGAAGGCGGTGTCGGTGGCGCCGTTTTCAAGGGCCGTCATCGCGGCCTTGGCACTGCGCGCCCACATGTAGCCAAGGCAGACATGTCCCATCATGTGCATGAAGTCATAGGACCCGGACAGCGCATTGTTGGGGTTCTTCATCGACCCCATGAAATACATCGCAGCGGTCTGCATGTCCTTGCTGGCGGCCTTCAGCGGATCAAGGAAATCCGCCTTCAGGTCAGCGTTGTCGTCGTTGTCCTTGATGAAGGTCTTGATCATGTCGAAAAAGCCCATCAGGTGCTTGCCGCCGTCGATCGCAAGCTTGCGCCCCACCAGATCAAGCGCCTGCACGCCGTTCGCGCCTTCGTAGATCATGGCGATCCGCGCGTCGCGGGCGAACTGGGACATGCCCCACTCCTCGATATAGCCGTGACCGCCATAGACCTGCTGGGCAGCGGTGGCGTATTCGAACCCCTTGTCCGTCAGGAAACCCTTGATGACCGGTGTCATCAGCGACACCAGACCTTCGGCGTCGGCATCGCCTGTCTTGTGCGCGCGGTCCAGCAGCATCGCCCCCCAGAAGGTAAAGGCGCGGGCCCCTTCGGTGAATGATTTCTGGTCCATCAGGTTGCGGCGGATGTCCGGGTGCACGATCAGCGGGTCGGCGGGGCCGTCTGGGTTCTTGGCCCCGGTCACATCGCGCCCCTGCAGGCGGTCATTGGCATAGGTCACGGCGTTCTGATAGGCGACCTCGGCCTGCGCATAGCCTTGCAGGCCAACGCCCAGACGCGCTTCATTCATCATGACGAACATGGCGCGCATGCCCTTGTGTTCTTCGCCGATCAGATAGCCCGTCGCATCGTCATAGTTCATCACACAGGTCGAATTGCCGTGGATGCCCATCTTTTCTTCGATCTTGCCCACGCTGACACCGTTGCGGTCGCCAAGGCTGCCGTCGTCCTTGACGATGATCTTGGGCACGATGAACAGCGACACGCCCTTGATCCCGTCGGGGCCGCCGGGGATTTTTGCCAGCACCAGATGGATGATGTTGTCCGCCATGTCGTGATCGCCGGCAGAGATGAAGATTTTCTGCCCGGTCACCTTGTAGCTGCCATCGTCCTGCGGCACGGCGCGGGTCCGCATCAGGCCCAGATCGGTGCCGCAATGGGGTTCGGTCAGGTTCATCGTGCCGGTCCATTCGCAGGACGCCAGCTTGGGCAGGAACATATCCTTCTGCGCCTCTGACCCATGGGCAAGGATCGCGGAATAGGCCCCGTGGGTTAGACCCTGATACATGTTGAAGGCCATGTTCGCGCTGACCATCGGTTCGTTGGCGGCGGTGTGCATGACATAGGGCAGGCCCTGACCGCCATATTTTTCGTCCGCATCCAGTGCTGTCCAGCCACCTTCGCGGATCTGGTCAAAGGCGGCCTTGAACCCGGTGGGCGTGCGGACCACGCCGTTTTCAAGGGTGCAGCCTTCGCGGTCGCCCACGGCATTCAGCGGCGACAGCACGTCCGATGACAGCTTGCCCACCTCTTCCAGCACGGCGGCTGTGAAATCCCGGTCAAGATCGGCAAAGCCCGGAATGTCCTGTTCGGACACCTTCAGCAGATCGTGCAGGACGAACTGGAAATCCTTGAGCGGTGCGGTGTAGCTTGGCATGGTTGTCTCTCCCTCGGTGCGGATATGGTCTTGCGGTCAGGCTGCGGAATGCGCCTGACCTGAAATCTCTGTCAACTTGTCGGCGCCCCAGACCATCTGGGCCTTCAGCTCTGCAATTGCCTCTGACAATTCGTCGCGCTGTGCTTCCATCGCGGCGAGGTGGCGTTCGGCAAGTGCATAGGTCTGGCTCAGCTGGGTCAGCTGGCCGTCGTTCATGGCGTAAAGATCCAGCAGTTGCCGGATTTCCTCGAGGCTGAATCCGAACCGTTTGCCGCGCAAGATCAGTTTCAGACGCGCGCGGTCTGACCGGGTGAACAGCCGTCGCTGCCCGTCGCGGACAGGGAACAACAGCTCCTTCGCCTCGTAAAAGCGCAGGGTGCGGGGGGTGACGTCAAAGGCGTCACACATCTGGCGGATCGTCAATGTATCGGTCGGCATGTCATCTGTCCTCGGCTCTGGCGGGTGTCACCGTCAGATCGGCCTGTTGGACCATCCTTACAACAAAAGCTGACGTTAACGTAAACATGACGTGGCGTCAGAAAATCGGTGACGACAGGTCACGCAAGTGCATGGCCGCCGTGGCGCAATCTTTTGTCGCGTGATCAGGTCAGGGATGCGGCGGTGTCGTCGCGCAGGCGCAGCAATTCGGACATGGTTTCGTCCAGCTGCCGGCGTTGTTCGGCCAGTTCCAGCATCTGCCGGTCCGCCAGATTGACCCAGGCCTGCATCTGGGCGCGGGTGCCTTCCTTTTCATAGATCAGCAGCCACTGGCGGATGTCCTCGAGTGCGAATCCGAATCGCCGGCCGCGCATGATCAGGGTCATGCGGGCCTGTTCGCGCGCGCCGTAAAAACGCGCGCGGCCTTCCCGGTCGGGGGACAGCAATTCGATGTATTCGTAATAGCGCAGCGTGCGCGGGGTCACGTCGAACCGGGCGCACATCTCCTTGAATGACAAGCGGCTGTCTGGCATCGCAACTCTCCTCAGATCACAACCCTAGCGATGGGGGCGACGTTGGGCAATGCGGCGCGGGTCAGTTCATGAACCCCGGCGCGATCCAGTAGAACCCGTAGGCGACGATCACCGCCGGAACCGCGGAATAAAGCGTGGCGCGCACCGCCGCTGCGGGATCAAGGGCGATGGCCGGAAACAGGGCGTCGCCGTCATTCGATATGGCGTTGCCGATCAGCGCGGAAAAGGGGATCAACCCGCCGACATAGAGCGTGGTCACCAGAACCTGTGGACCGCACCCCGGCACAAGGCCGACCAACACACCCATCAGCGGCAGCAAGGGGCCGATGGCGGTGAACATCGCCTCCAAGTCAAAACCGGTAAAGGCGACAACGTAATCATAGGCCAGATAGGCGCCGATCACCCAGACAGAGATAAAGGCCGTCTCCTCTGCCATGCGGGTGACAGGACTGTCCTTGTCGTTGGTCATCGCCGACAGCCGCGACGTGGCCCAGACAAAAAGGCCGACCGCCGTGCCACCAAGGCCCACGACAGGCAGCACAGGCCCGAACACGGCCGCCACGTCCGCCCCGGTCAGTTGCGTGACGCCGATGACCAGTCCCGGCAGGGCAAAGGCCGCATAGGCGAGATCCTTGATCCGGGTGCGACCGATCAGCGGGGCAAGATCGCAAGCCCCGGCCGTGCGTGGCTGCTGTTTGCGTCCCGGCAGCGCATCGACGATCCAGCCTGTCAGGATTCCGACCACGAATGACAGCGGCAGCACGACCAGTGCAGCATCGGGCCGGGTCGCGATCAGCAGAAATGCAGCGTCGCCCATGGTGGCCGTCAGGGTTGCGACCACCGCGCCGAACCGGACATGCCCAGTGGAATAGGCCGCCACGACTACCACCGCACCACCGCAGCCGGGGGTCGCCCCCAGCAGCGCGGCCATCGGCACCTGCCAACCGCCCGCGTTCTGCAGGGCACGGCCGATGTTGAACCGGAACACGCGTTCCGCGCCGTAAAACAGGATCAGTGTGGCTGCGACAAAGCCGGACACCTGCACAAAGGCATCCGTCATCAGCCCGCGGGTCAGCGACCCCAACTCTCCCGGTGCTGCGGCCAAGGCCAGCAGGATCAGCGCGACCAACAGGCGGCGTGGCCGGAACAGACCGGAAAAGCGGGGCGATCCCGTCAACGTCGTCGTCGCGGCCATGGGCATCTCTACTTGCGAATTATTCTCAATCTTGAACATAGGGGTTGCGCGCCCCGTCGCAAGTGCCAAGTTGCCCGCAAAACCGCAAAAGGCCGAAGATCATGACCGATGCCCCGATGTCGCCGCTTGACCCGCAGCGCCGCCACCAGATTGCCACCCAGTTCATTGCGGCGATTCCGCACGCAGCCGCCCTGTCGATGCGGATGACGCAGGCGGGCGACGGGACAGCCACGATCACCATGCCTTATGATGATCGCCTGATCGGCGATCCGGAGACCGGGGTCATTCACGGCGGGGCGGTGTCTGCACTGATGGACACCTGCTGTGGTGCGGCGGTCATGCTGCATCCCGAAGCAGGGTTCGGGACCGCCACCATTGATCTGCGCATCGATTACATGCGCCCGGCGGTGCCGGGGCAGGCCATCACGGCGCAGGCCACCTGTTATCATGTCACACGGTCCGTCGCCTTTGTGCGGGCCGTGGCGATGGACGATGACACCGACCGCCCGGTTGCCAGTGCCACCGGCGCCTTTACGGTCGATCGGCCGAAGTCATGACCAGTGCCACCGACACGCCCCGGTCCAGACCGGCCAAACCCGAACCGGTGCAGGTCGTCAAACAGCGCCGCGATGCCACCCTGCAAAGTCTGGTGCAGGGCGTCCCCTATATCCGTTTTCTGGGGATCGGATTCGAACGCCACGGTGACGAGCTGACGGCCGTGCTGCCCTATGCGGACAAGTTGATCGGCAATCCGATCCTGCCCGCCCTGCACGGGGGCGTCACGGCGGCCTTTCTGGAAGTGGCTGCCATCATCGAACTCAGCTGGGCGATGATCTGGGAAGACATGGAGGCGGGGACCGAACCCTTGCCGCGCCGTCTGCCCAAGACGATTGATTTCAACATCGACTATCTGCGGTCCGGCCTGCCGCGCGACGCCTATGCGCGGGCGCGGGTGAACCGGTCCGGGCGGCGCTATGCCTCGGTCCATGTCGAGGCTTGGCAGGACAACCGCAGCCGCCTTTTTGCGCAGGCGACGGGCCATTTCCTGATGCCGCTGCGGGGCGACTGACGGCAGGGCAGCGGTCTGGGCTCTCGACTCTTGCGGCGGTGGGGGCGATAATCGGGGCATGTCCCTGCCACCCGGTTTCATCGACGAATTGCGCACCCGCCTGTCGCTGTCACAGGTTGTCGGGCGCAAGGTCCTGTGGGATGCGCGCAAGTCGAATCAGGGCAAGGGCGACATGTGGGCGCCCTGTCCGTTCCATCAGGAAAAATCCGCCAGCTTTCACGTCGATGACCGCAAGGGATTTTATCACTGCTTTGGTTGCCAAGCAAGCGGCGACGCCATTTCCTTTGTGCGCGAAACCGAAAACGTCGGTTTCATGGAAGCGGTAGAGATTCTGGCGGCAGAGGCGGGGATGACGATGCCCGCCCGCGATCCGCGCGCGCAGGAACAGGCGGACACCCGCAACGCCCTGGTCGATGTGATGGAACTGGCGGTGCAGCATTTCCGCCTGAACCTGAACACCAATCCCGCCGGGGCTGCGCGCGATTATCTGGACCGCCGCGGGTTGAACCGCGACGCGCTGGACCGCTGGGACATCGGGTTTGCGCCGGATCAGGGGGGTGTTCTGGCCGCCCTTGTGGCCAAGGGTGTGCCGCAGCAGGCCGTGATCGATGCGGGGCTTGCAGCCAGTAGCGACTGGGGCGGTGCGCCCTATGACCGGTTCCGCGGGCGGATCATGTTCCCGATCCGCGACGCCCGTGGCCGCGCCATCGCCTTTGGCGGGCGGGCGATGGACCCTTCGGCCAAGGCGAAATACTACAACTCTCCGGAAACTGCGTTGTTCGACAAATCGCGCACCCTTTATAATGTGCAGAACGCCCGGTCGGCGGCGGGCAAGGGGCAACCCTTGCTGGTGGCCGAAGGATACATGGACGTGATCGCGCTGGCAGAGGCAGGGTTCGGCGCAGCCGTGGCGCCGCTGGGCACGGCGGTCACCGAACACCACCTGCACATGCTGTGGCGCATCGCGCCCGAACCGATCATCGCGCTTGATGGCGATGTGGCCGGGGTGCGGGCGGCGATGCGGGTCGTCGATCTGGCCCTGCCGCTGTTGCAGGCGGGGCAGTCCCTGCGCTTTGCCCTGATGCCGGTGGGGCTGGACCCCGATGACGTGATCCGCCAGCAAGGCCGCCAAGCCATGCAGGACATCATCGACGGGGCCGTGCCGATGGTGCAGCTGCTGTGGCAGCGCGAAACCGAAGGCCGCACCTTTGACAGCCCCGAACGGCAGGCCGCGCTGGACAAGGCGCTGCGCGACAAGATCATGCTGATCGCAGACCCCGCGATCCGCAGCCGCTATGGCGACGCGGTCAAGGACAAGCTCTGGTCGCTGTTCCGGACCCGCAAACCCTTTGCCAAGGGGGGCGGTGCGGCCCGGTCCAGTGCCGCATGGACCCGTAACCAGCAGCCGTGGCAGCGCGATCTGTCGCCGGTTGCCAGCAACAAGCGGTCGATGCTGGGGGCAGGGGCCGCGGACGAAAGCCAGATGCGCGAGGCGGTCATTCTTGCCACCATCATTGCAACCCCGGCGGCCTTGCC
The DNA here is from genome assembly GCA_038225335.1 of Rhodobacterales bacterium. GTDB lineage: Bacteria > Pseudomonadota > Alphaproteobacteria > Rhodobacterales > Rhodobacteraceae > Loktanella. The sequence continues at coordinate 983 of JBBREW010000048.1, read as the reverse complement.
CGCCTTTCTGGCGCCCTTGGAAACGATGGATTGCACCGACCCCGATCACGCCCGCCTGCGCGATGAAATCCTGCGCTGCGCCGAAGGTGCGGATCTGACCGCTCATCTGCAGGACTGCATCGGCGCAGACCGGATCGCGCGCCTGCTGGACCAGCGCGACGTGGCGCTGACATCGGGTCTGCGCAAACCCGGCGACGTGGATTTCGCGCATCGCTGTCTGGCCGAAAGTTTCGCAAAACTGACCGCCGCCCGCGCCCTCCCCCGCGAGGTCCGCGAGGCGGTCGAGGATGTCGACGCCGCCGACGAGGGTCTGACATGGCGTCTGGGCGAAGCAGTCCGCGCCGTCGATCAGTCAAGCCGGATCAACGGCGAGGCGAACGCAGAGATCGTGATCGCGGAAAACGGCTTTGGCATGGATAAATCCGAACGCGCCACCTTTGATGCGATCCTTGACCGGCTGACGATTGCAAAACCTGCCCGAGACCCTAAATAGAGCCACAACCAGACCGCTTGCGGACAGGCAGGCACTGGGGCATGTGCAACACGGTCGGGAAAAGCCACGCTTAGCGGTTGCGAATCGCTCGTGTTGCGCGTTGATTCGAATGAACCGAATCACCGTCCTGCCGATTCGTTTTGACGCATAGTCGCCCGCTGACACGAGGAGCCCGCCATATGGCCGCCAAAGACAACGACGACCGCAAGGACGATTCAGACAGCGACATCAGCCTTGATATGAGCCAGACAGCGGTCAAGAAGATGATCGCCGACGCGCGCGAGCGTGGCTATATCACATATGACCAGCTGAACGCCGTTCTGCCGCCCGATCAGGTCTCTTCTGACCAGATCGAGGATGTGATGTCGATGTTGTCCGAAATGGGCATTCAGGTCACTGAAGAAGAAGAGTCCGAAGAAAGCGAAGAACCCACCGGCAGCACAGAGATCGCGACCGTCGCCGGATCGCGCGATCTGGCACTGGGCGGCGC
>JBBREW010000047.1:0-11255 GCA_038225335.1 Rhodobacterales bacterium | reverse complement strand
AACCGGATTGCAGGGAGTCTGCTGATTGTGGTGGGTTGCGTTATCCCCTTTATCTGACACGAAATATGGGGCGTCAGGCGTGACATGCCCTGCGGAAAAGTGTAGGTTTCGCAGGCAAGAAGAAGGAAATTCCCCCATGTCCGACGACGCTGCCGAAAATGCTGCCTACGGTGCCGATTCCATCAAGGTTCTCAAGGGATTGGACGCAGTCCGCAAGCGGCCCGGAATGTACATCGGCGACACGGACGACGGGTCGGGTCTGCACCACATGGTCTATGAGGTGGTGGACAACGGCGTGGACGAGGCGTTGGCCGGACATGCGGACCATGTTTATGTGCGGATCAACGCCGATTCCTCTGTGTCTGTGGGTGACAACGGGCGCGGGATTCCCGTGGACATGCACAAGGAAGAGGGCGTCAGCGCGGCAGAGGTCATCATGACTCAGTTGCACGCGGGCGGCAAATTCGACCAGAATTCCTACAAGGTGTCGGGGGGTCTGCACGGCGTCGGGATTTCGGTCGTCAACGCCCTGTCCGATTTTCTGGAACTGCGCATCTGGCGCAACGGCAAGGAACACTTTGCCCGGTTCGAGGGCGGCTATACGTCTGAATCGCTGCGGGTCGTGGGCGATGCCAACGGGCGCAAGGGGACAGAGGTGACGTTCCTTGCCTCGCTTGCGACGTTCAGCAACCGCGAATTCGACTTTCACATCCTTGAAAAACGGCTGAGAGAGCTGGCCTTTCTGAATTCCGGTGTGCGGATCATGCTGGAGGATCTGCGTCCCGCAGAGCCGCTGCGGACGGAGTTGTATTACGAAGGCGGCGTCAAGGAATTCGTCAAGTATCTGGATCGGTCCAAGACATCTATCATGTCGGAACCGATCTATGTGCGCGGCGAACGCGACGAGATCGGGGTCGAGGTCGCGATGTGGTGGAACGACACCTACAATGAAATGGTGCTGCCCTTTACCAACAACATCCCGCAACGCGACGGCGGCACCCATATGGCCGGTTTTCGCGCGGCCCTGACCCGCACGATCAACAGCTATGCCCAGTCCAGCGGGATCGCCAAAAAGGAAAAGGTCAGCTTTACCGGCGACGATGCGCGTGAAGGTCTGACCTGCGTGTTGTCGGTCAAGGTGCCGGACCCGAAATTTTCCAGCCAGACCAAAGACAAGCTGGTCAGTTCAGAAGTGCGTCCCGCTGTTGAAAACCTTGTCGGCGAAAAACTGGCAGAGTGGTTCGAGGAAAATCCCCAGATCGCCAAAATTGTCGTCGGCAAGATCGTAGAGGCGGCGCTGGCCCGCGAGGCTGCGCGCAAGGCCCGTGATCTGACGCGGCGCAAGACGGCGATGGACGTGAACTTTCTGGCTGGAAAACTGAAAGACTGTTCTGAAAAAGATCCGTCCAAGACCGAAGTGTTTCTGGTCGAGGGTGACAGCGCCGGTGGGTCCGCCCAGACGGGGCGCGACCGCGGCACGCAGGCCATTCTGCCGTTGAAGGGTAAAATTCTGAACGTGGAACGCGCCCGGTTCGACCGGATGCTGGGCAGTCAGGAAATCGGCAACCTTGTCATGGCGCTGGGCACTGGCATCGGCCGGGATGAATTCAACATCAAGAAATTGCGGTATCACAAGGTCATCATCATGACCGACGCCGACGTGGATGGCGCGCATATCCGCACGCTGTTGCTGACGTTCTTCTTTCGGCAGATGCCGGAGCTGATCGAGGGTGGTTACCTGTATATCGCGCAGCCACCGCTGTATAAGGTCGTGCGCGGCAAGTCAGAGGTCTATCTGAAAGATCAGGCCGCGATGGACGAATACCTGATCGAACAGGGCATCGACGGTGCCATGTTGCGTCAGGGCAACGGCGAAGAGATCAGCGGCGCCGACCTGCGGCGCGTGATCGAAGATGCGCGCCAGCTGAAACGCGTGCTGGATGCCTTTCCCACCCATTATCCGCGTCACATTCTGGAACAGGCCGCGATTGCCGGTGCGTTTGCGCCCGGTGCCGTCACAGAGGATTTGCAGGGCGTTGCCGACAAGGTCGCGACACGGCTGAACCTGATCGCGCTGGAATGGGAACGGGGCTGGCAAGGGCGGATCACGCAGGACCATGGCATCCGTCTGGCCCGTATCCTGCGCGGCGTCGAAGAGGTCCGCACGCTGGATGGCGGGTTGCTGCGTTCGGGCGAATCGCGACGCACAGGCACGTTCACGCAGGCGTTGCAGGACGTCTATGACCTGCCGGCAACCCTTGTGCGCCGTGACCGCAATCAGGCGATCCACGGCCCGCTTGATCTGCTCGCCGCCATTCTGGAAGAAGGCGAGCGTGGCCTGTCCTATCAGCGGTATAAGGGTCTGGGAGAAATGAACCCCGAACAGCTATGGGAAACCACGCTGGACCCCGACGCCCGCACCCTGTTGCAGGTCAAGGTCGACGATCTGGCAGAGGCGGATGACCTGTTCACCAAACTGATGGGCGATGTTGTGGAACCCCGGCGTCTGTTCATTCAGGACAATGCCCTGAACGTCGAAAACCTCGACTTCTGATCCCCTGTAGGATGCGGCGCAGGGCTGCATCCGGCCGACGGGTTGCCGGCTGATCGGGTCGCAGGGTGCCGATGCCTGCGACGGGGCCCATCCCGTGCGGTTTGGCCGTGCTACGGAAAAAAACCTGCAAAAACTTTATTTACACGTGTAAATTTTTGTTGCAGTCGTCACGCGCATTGGCAAGATGGCACCGTCAACAATCAGGGTGCCAACATGACCAAGCCGCGGATCAACACGATGGAGGATCTGTCGATTGCGATCGGTGTCTCTCGGCCGACGCTGTCGCGGTATTTCCAGAATTCCGGTCTGGTCAAGGAAAAGACGGTGGCCCGGATCGAGGAAGGTCTGGCGCGGGTCGAATATGTCCCCAACTTTTTCGCCACCCGGCTGAACCGCAAGTCGACGGGCATGATCGGGGTCATCATCCCCTATCTGAATGATTTGTTCTTTACCAAACTTCTGCAATCGGTCGAAGAGGCCGCGATGGATGCGGGGCTGACGGTCATCACCCAATGTTCCCATTCCGATCCCGCGATCGAGGCGCGCGCCGCAGAGACCTTCATGTCGATGAGCGTGGACGGTGCCCTGATGGCGCCGCTGGGCGATCACAGTGACCAGATCGTGCAGCGACGGTTACAATCCCGGCTGCCCTTTGTGCTGATGGATTCGCGTCCGAAAACGATGCCGGACGTTGATTTCGTCGGGACGAACCATGTGCAAAGCACCGGTTTGCTGGTCGATTACCTGTGCCGCATCGGTCAGCCGCCGGTCTTTGTTGCCATGCCGCGGGTGAATTTCAACGCCTATGAAAGAGAAGTCGCCTATGTCGCGCGGATGCAGACGCTGGGCCATCAGCCCCATATCATCGGCACCGAACTGGTGCCCGGTCGCGGTCCGTTCGAGGATCACGGAGAGGCGATTCTTGATGCCGAATTTGGCAGCGGTCGGCTGACGGATCGGTCCATCATCTGCGTCAATGACCGCGTGGCCATCGGGGCAATTCGTGCTGCGGCGCGGCATGGGCTGGTGCCGGGACGCTTGCCGCAGGGGGGGCTGCGGATCGCGGGTCACGACGATTATCCCTTGGCGCCGTTTTTGAACCCGTCGCTGACGACAGTGGCGCAGAACACCGATGCAATTGGAAAGAAAGCAGTTTCGCGCCTGCTGCAACTGATCAGCGGGGGACCGACATCGCAGACGCCAGAGATTACTCTCTTTGACGGACGTATCATTCTGCGCGAATCCGCCTGACCCAATGGCCATGCGGCATTGCAGCATAATTCATGCAAATTTTTCGTTGACGCATGGGAAATTCCTACCTAATCTTTGACACACGTAAAAGGGAGGTTTTACATGACAACGAAGCATCAACTGCTTGGCACCTGTGCCGGGTTCGTCTTTGCCGCTGCGATGACCACCGCTGCCGGCGCAGAAGAAATCACGATTGCCACCGTCAACAACGGTGACATGATCCGCATGCAGGCGCTGTCGCCCGCATGGGAAGAAGCAACTGGCAACACGATCAACTGGGTTGTTCTGGAAGAAAACGTTCTGCGTCAGAACGTGACCACCGATATCACCACTGGTGGCGGCCAGTATGACATCATGACCATCGGCACTTACGAGGCGCCGATCTGGGGTGCAAACGGTTGGCTGGTCTCTTTGAACGACGGCATGGCCGACGACTGGAATGCGGACGATCTGCTGCCCGCAATCCGGGGTGGTCTGACCGTTGACGGCGATCTGGTCGCCGCACCGTTCTACGGCGAAAGCTCTATGGTCATGTATCGTAGTGACCTGATGGAAGCCGCCGGTCTGGAAATGCCGGACGCACCGACATGGCAGTTCATCCGCGAAGCCGCGGCCGCCATGACCGACCGCGACGCCGACATCAACGGCATCTGTGCCCGCGGCAAGGCTGGCTGGGGCGAGAACATGGCGTTCCTGACAGCCATGTCCAACTCCTTTGGCGCGCGCTGGTTCGACATGGACTGGAACGCTCAGTTCGACAGCCCCGAATGGGCCGAAACCCTGACATTCTATCTGGAAATGATGGGTGAATCCGGTCCCGCCGGTGCAGCAAACAACGGTTTCAACGAAAACCTGACGCTGTTCCAGCAGGGCAAGTGCGGCATGTGGATCGACGCCACGGTTGCGGCATCCTTCGTGACCAATCCGACAGACAGCACCGTGGCCGATCAGGTCAGCTTTGCGCTGGCCCCCGATACGGGTCTGGGCAAGCGCGGCAACTGGCTGTGGGCATGGTCGCTGGCGATCCCGTCATCGTCCGACAAAACCGAAGTGGCCAAGGATTTCATCAGCTGGGCAACCGGTCAGTCCTATACCGCGCTGGTTGCTGAAAACGAAGGCTGGGCAAACGTGCCACCGGGGACCCGTACCTCGCTGTATGAAAATGCAGACTACCTTGCTGCCGCACCCTTTGCTGAAATGACGCTGAACTCCATCAATTCGGCAGATCCGCAAAGCCCGTCGGTCCAAGAGGTGCCTTACACAGGTGTCCAGTTCGTCGCGATCCCTGAATTCTCGGGCATTGCCACGCAGGTTGGTCAGGAATTCTCTGCTGCACTTGCAGGGGGCCAGACCGCTGAAGAAGCACTCGCCAAGGCGCAATCCTTGACGACTGAAGAAATGGAAGCCGCCGGTTACTGAACCGACGCTTTGACAACGGCCGGGGGCGGCAATCGCCCCCGGTCCACCCGGGATTTTTCACAGGCCGTCGAGGCCCCTGAAAGACCCTGCTCAGTCTGTCGGGAGGAGCCAGTCATGGCGACAGAACACTCAAGGTCATCCGCACGACTCATGATCGCACCAGCCGTTTTCGTGCTGCTGGTGTGGATGTTGGTTCCCCTGTGTATGACGCTTTACTTTTCGTTCGCGGACTACCGTCCCTTGCGGGGGACGTTCGATACCTGGATCGGTTTCGGCAACTATGTGTCGTTCCTGACATCCGATTCATTCCTGACATCGGTGGGCGTGACGCTGCAAATGGTGGCGGGCATCCTTGTGATTACGATTGGCGGCGGCGTCGTGCTGGCGCTGTTGCTGGATCAACCGATGTTCGGTCAGGGCATTGTCCGCATCCTTGTGATCGCCCCCTTCTTTGTCATGCCGACCGTGTCCGCGCTGGTGTGGAAGAACATGTTCTTTAACGTGGACAACGGGTTGTTCAGTTATCTGTTCAAATTCTTTGGCGCACAGCCCTATGATTTCCTGTCACAGGCACCGCTGTTTTCGATCATCGTCATCGTGGCGTGGCAGTGGTTACCCTTTGCGACGCTGATCCTGCTGACGGCGGTGCAATCCCTGTCCAGCGAACAGCTGGAAGCAGCCGAAATGGACGGCGCGCCGCCCTTGTCGCGGTTCTGGCATATCATCCTGCCGCACCTTAGCCGCGCCATCACGGTGGTCATTCTGATCCAGACGATTTTCCTGCTGTCGATCTTTGCGGAAATCTTTGTGACGACCAACGGCGCTTTTGGCACCCGGACGCTGACCTATCTTGTCTATCAGCGCGTCCTTGAAAGCCAGAACATCGGCCTTGGGTCTGCTGGTGGTATCATCGCTGTCATTCTCGCCAATATCGTTGCCATCTTTCTGATGCGCATCGTTGGCAAGAACCTCGATAACTGAAGGGACCGACATCATGGCACGTGCGATTTCACCCCGCAAAAAGATCATGTGGACGGCCCTTGCATGGGGCGTCGGCCTGCTGATCTTCTTTCCGATCATCTGGACCTTTCTGACAAGCTTCAAGTCAGAGTCGACCGCCATCGCCGATCCACCCGTCTGGCTGTTTTTTGACTGGACGACCCAGAACTATACCGATGTGCTGGGGCGGTCGAACTATCCGCTGGCGCTGATGAATTCGATCATCATCGCCGTGGGATCAACCCTGCTGGGCATCCTGATTGCGGTCCCTGCGGCATGGGCCATGGCCTTTGTGCCCGGCAAGCGGACCAAGGATGTCCTGCTGTGGATGCTCTCGACCAAGATGTTGCCAGCGGTCGGCGTGCTCTATCCGCTTGTGTTGATTGCAAAGTATTTCGGCGTACTGGATAGCCGGATCCTGCTGGTGGTGGTCCTGATGCTGATCAACCTGCCGATCATCGTCTGGATGCTTTACACCTATTTCCGCGAAATCCCGGGAGAGATCCTGGAAGCGGCAAGGATGGATGGGGCGGGTCTGCGGTCTGAAATCATCTATGTCCTGACACCCATGGCGCTGCCGGGCATCGCATCCACGATCCTGCTGAACATCATTCTGGCGTGGAACGAAGCCTTCTGGACGATCCTGCTGACTACGGTCAGTGCGGCCCCGCTGACAAAGTTCATCGCAAGCTTTTCAGCACCCGAAGGTCTGTTTTATGCCAAACTCAGCGCCGCATCCATCATGGCCATTGCACCGATCCTTGTCATGGGATGGTTCAGCCAGAAACAACTTGTCCGGGGTCTGACCTTCGGCGCTGTGAAATAAGGGGAGCACTTTTCATGGGACGCATCACACTTTCCAAAGTGCAGAAGAAATTCGGCGAAGTCGAAGTCATTCCGCCGCTGGACCTGACCATCGAAGACGGCGAATTCGTTGTCTTTGTCGGGCCTTCCGGCTGTGGGAAATCAACCTTGCTGCGCCTGATCGCGGGGCTGGAAGACGTCAGCAGCGGCGAAATCCGCATCGACGACAGGCCTGCAACGGATCTGCCACCCGCCAAACGCGGCCTTGCCATGGTGTTCCAGAGCTATGCGCTTTACCCGCATATGTCGGTCCGCAAGAACATCGCATTCCCGCTCAAGATGGCGGGTATGACCGAAGCGGAACAGGACAGCCGCATCATGAAGGCAGCAGAGGCGCTGAACCTGACCGATTACCTTGACCGGCGGCCCGGTCAACTGTCCGGCGGCCAGCGCCAGCGCGTGGCCATTGGTCGGGCGATCGTGCGCGAACCGGCGGCGTTCCTGTTCGACGAACCCCTGTCGAACCTTGATGCGGCCCTGCGGGTCGGCATGCGGATGGAAATCAGCGAGCTGCACAAGAAACTGGCCACCACCATGGTCTATGTCACCCACGATCAGGTCGAGGCGATGACGATGGCTGACAAGATCGTCGTGCTGCGCGCAGGTCACATCGAACAGGTCGGATCGCCGCTGGACCTGTATAAGGAGCCGCGCAATACCTTTGTTGCAGGTTTCATCGGCAGCCCGAAAATGAACCTGATGACCGGTGCCATCGCGGCACAGCACAACGCCACCACGATCGGCGTGCGGCCCGAACACCTTGACGTCGTGCCCAGTGGCGGGACGTTCACCGGTCGCGTCGGTGTGGCGGAACACCTTGGGTCTGATACTTTCTTTCACGTCCACATCCCCGAAATGTCCGAACCCATGACGGTCCGGGCGGGCGGAGAAGTCGGTTTGTCCCACGGCGATACGATCCACCTGACCCCACAGGCTGACAAGATTCACCGCTTTGACGACAAAGGGCTGCGGATTGCATGACATGGCTGACTGACAAATCCGCACTGATCACCGGGGCCGCGCGTGGCATTGGCCGTGGCTTTGCCGCGCGTTATCTGGCCGAAGGCGCCACTGTGGCCATCGGTGACATCAATATGGCTGCGGCCGAATCTGCGGCGGCAGAACTGGGTGACGGTGCCTATGCGGTGCATCTGGATGTGACCCAGCAGGCCAGCATCGACGCAGCCATTGCCGCTGTCGTGGCAAAGACTGGCAAACTTGATATCCTGATCAACAATGCCGCACTTTTTGACGCGGCAGAGACGGTGGATATCACACGGGCATCCTATGACAAACTTTATGCGGTCAATGTCGCAGGCACCCTGTTCATGATGCAGGCCGCCGCAAAGCAGATGATCGCACAAGGCCAGGGTGGCAAGATCATCAACATGGCGTCGCAGGCAGGCCGTCGCGGTGAATCCCTCGTGCTGGTCTATTGTTCGACCAAGGCCGCCGTCATTTCCATGACGCAAAGCGCCGGGCTGAACCTGATCAAGCATGGCATCAATGTGAACGCGATTGCCCCCGGCGTTGTCGATGGCGATCACTGGGATCACGTCGATTCGATGTTTGCCAAGCTGGAAGGCAAGGCACCGGGTCAGAAAAAGGCCGAAGTCGCCGCAGGTGTGCCCGCAGGCCGGTTCGCGGTGCCGGACGATCTGACCGGCATGGCCGTCTTTCTGGCAAGCAGGGACGCGGATTACATCGTATCGCAGACATATAATGTCGATGGCGGCCAATGGATGAGCTGACCTGCTCGTCGCCGTCAAGCACAGGTTCAAGGAATACCAGATGGCCACGCCACTTACCCTCGCCACGCTGGCTGACCTGCCGGCAGATATCCGCGTGCCGACCTATCAGCGCAGTGATCTGACGCCGGGGATCGTCCATATCGGGCTTGGCAATTTTCACCGCGCCCATCAGGCGTGGTATTTGCACCGCCTGATGGATCAGGGGCTGAACCATGACTGGGCGATCATCGGGGCAGGGGTGCGCCCCGCCGATGCGGCACAGCGCGACCGCATGCTGGCGCAGGACTGTCTGACGACGCTGATCGAACTCGACCCATCCGGCAAATCGGCAGAGGTGACCGGGTCGATGATCGACTTTGTCCCGGTGCTGGATGGCAATGGTCCCCTGATCGCCACCATGGCCGATCCTGCAATCCGCATTGTCGCCCTGACCGTGACCGAAGGCGGTTATTACCAGACCGGCGCTGGTGGATTTGACGCGGGCCATGCTGACATGATCCATGACGCTGCCCATCCGGGGGCACCGCGCAGCGCCTTTGGCGCAATGGTCGCTGCCCTGCGGCGGCGGCGCGATGATGGCGCAGGCCCGTTCACCTGCCAGTCCTGTGACAACCTGCAAGGCAACGGCAATATCCTGCGCCAGACGGTGACGGGACTTGCGCGCCTGTCCGACCCGGATCTGGCCGATTGGATCGACGCGCAATGCACCTTTCCCAACGCCATGGTGGACTGCATCGTGCCTGCGACAGGGCCTGCGGAACTGGACCTTGCGCGCAATTTCGGGGTCGCCGATCTTGCGCCTGTGACGCATGAAAACTATCGCCAATGGGTGATAGAGGACCTTTTTTGCGCGGGGCGCCCCGACTGGGACAAGGTTGGTGTGACACTGACCGACGATGTTCACGCCTTCGAAGCGATGAAGATCCGCATTCTGAATGGCGGTCATCAGGTCATTTCGAACGTCGGTGAAATCCTGTCCGTGCCGACCATTGCGGATTGCATGGCGCATCCCTTGATAAATGCCCTGTTCCAAAAGGTTGAACGGACGGAAATCGTGCCGCATGTGGCTGCCGTGCCGGGGATGACCCCGCTGGATTACGTCGCTCTGATCGACAGCCGTTTTTCCAACCCGGAAATCCGCGACACCACCCGCCGGGTGGCGTTCGACGGATCGTCGCGGCACACCGGTTTCATTCTGCCGGTGATCCGCGATGGGTTGCGCCGTGGCACACCGATCACCGGCCTCGCATTGGTCGAGGCGCTGTGGGCGCGGATGTGCGAAGGCACCCGCGAGGATGGCACCACAATCGCCCCCAACGATCCGATCTGGGCCGATTTGCAGACCGCCGCACAGGCCGCGCGTGACCGTCCTGCCGCATGGCTGGAACAGGACCATCTGTATGGTGATCTGGCGCAGGACAGCACATTCGCATCGGCCTTTGACGATTGGCTGACCCTGATCTGGTCCGATGGGGCAGAGGCAGCCTTGCGGGCCTATACCTGACAGCAAAAGGTGGTATGACACGGGGCCAAACCGGACCGCCGCCATGACCGACCGACCGCTGTCACGCCGTATCGTCAAACTTGCCGCCCTGCTGTCGGGTCCGTCGCGGGCGCACCGTCAGGACCTGTGGCCCCATCTGATGATCGACCGCAGCAGCGGTGCCGTGACATGGAAACGTGCTCCGCTTCTGACGCTGCGCCGCGTGTCGGACATTGTCCCGGCGGGGCGCGATCTGCTGGCGGTGATCGGCAGCGGACCATCCCTGCGCGCCCAGCATCCCGAACGCCTGCCGGACGCATCGGCGATCCTGCTGAACGGTGCGGCATCCCTGACCGGCCGGTTGCGCCCGCTTGCCATCGCGGTCGAGGATGAAAGATTCGTTTTTCGCCACCACGCGATGCTGGCCGGGTTGCCGGATGATGTGCCGTTCCTGCTGTCGCCTGCCGCCCTGCGCGCGATTGCCGAACGCAACCCCCGGACCCTGACGACACGGGCGATCGCCCTGATCGCCAATCTGGCAAAGCCTGTGAATGGCCCCCGCCGTCCCCTGACCGATCCCGCATTGGACGACTGTCTGATCTGGGGTGCGACGGCGCGGACCCGCAATGCCGCCCTGTCGCGCGATCCCGATTCCGGGGTCGTGATTTCCGGGACCGTTGCCCTGACCGGTCTGCAGATCGCGCTGGCCGCGCGCCCGCGCCGCATTCTGCTGGCAGGTATTGATCTGACGAATGCAGACACCCCCCGGTTCTACGAGTCTGCGCAGGACCGAGCGCCCAGCGGGCTGGTTGCCGGGCTTGACCGCAGCCTTGCCGGGTTCGCGGTCGCCCAGCAGATCGCGCAGGATGCGGATATCGTGCTTGACTGCGCGTCGCCCGTGTCGGCACTGCTGGATATCGGCATCCCGTATTCG